>DFBP01000200.1:6059-20361 GCA_002366685.1 Rhodobacterales bacterium UBA3077
GGTGGCGGTGGCCTGTCGGAATCACCCATCGCCTGCAGAGCGCCGGTGAGGGAAAGATAGTTGATATCATGCCCGGCCTGCAGCGCCATCGGGCCGGTTTGGCCCCAACCGGTCATGCGCGCATAGATCAGCTTCGGATTTTTCTGAAGCAACACCTCTGGCCCGAGCCCGAGCCTTTCCATCACACCGGGGCGATTGCCCTCTATCAGAATATCTGACTTTTCGGCGAGCTGCGCCGCCAGAGCAAGGCCACGTTCCGCTTTGAGATCAATAACGATTGAGCGCTTTCCACGCCGGTTAACCGTTTTCTGGAGCGCGATTTCTCCGCGCGTCGGGCGATCAACCACCACAACTTCCGCACCCAGATCCGCCAAAAGCTGGCCAGCATAGGGAGCCGGGCCAAGCCCTGCAAATTCGACAATTTTTATACCCTTGAGCGGGCGGGAATCCGGCATGAAATTGGTCCTTCCTGTTTCAGGACCCTGTTTAAGGCCAATCGTGGCCGGATTGAACAGGTTTTTCCGACACGGCCAAAGCCATCGGCACCCAAAAGTAACCACGAGACTAGTTGAGTGTGGATTCTCTATGTTTTCCGGTCACCGCAAACCAGATCAGCGCGCCGCCCGCCAGTGCCAGCAAGGGCAGCATCGCCAAATTGACCGCCTGCCAGCCTTCCTGGGCGGAGCCGCCCGAGCAGTTCATCAACCCGCCTGAACTGAGAGAGGCCAGCGTTACCATACCAAAAACCATAAAATCATTCAGCCCTTGCACACGGCCACGTTCTTCGGGCGTGTGCGAAGCGGCGAGCATGGTTGTGCCGCCAATGAAGCCAAAGTTCCAGCCGATGCCAAGCAGGATCAGCGCGATATAAAAATTCTCCAACTCGACACCGTTCAGCGCAACCAATCCTGCTCCGGCAAGAATTGCGAGGCCAAGCGCGATAATTTTGCGCACACCAAACCAGGTGATCAAATAACCGGTGAAGAAAGAAGGCACATACATGGCGAGCACGTGGGCCGAAACGATATCGGCGGCCTGATCGGTTTCGAAGCCGCAGCCGACAACGGCGAGCGGTGTTGAGGTCATCACCAGATTCATCAGCGAATAGGCAACCATGGCGCTGATCATTGCAACCGCAATTTGAGGCGTGCGCAAAAGCTGCATGAGGGTTCGGCCGCTGGACTGTCCGCGCTCAATAGGTTTTGGCTTCGGAATTTTGAGCGCCATAAAGAGGAAAATACCAATAATGTTGAGCGCAATTACGGTGAGATAAGCTCCGGCGAAAGGGACCGGCGCGAGCATATCCTGTGTGAGCTTCACCAATTGTGGGCCGATTATAGCCGCAAGCAAGCCACCCGCCATAACCCAGGAGATGGCTTTGGGCATAAAAGCGGGGGAGGCCATATCAGTGGCGGCAAAGCGGTAAAAACCCTGCGCGGACATATAGACACCGGTCAAAAACCCGCCGACTAAAAACAGCTCGAAAGACTGGATGTACAGCGCATAGACCTGAATGGCGGCACTCAGGCCACCCGCGACAACGCCGAGCATAAAGCCGGAGCGGCGCCCGTGTTTTTGCATGACCGTCGCCATAACCGGCGCTGTGAGCATCGAGCCGAGAATAATCAGCGAAATGGGTAGCGTTGCCAAACATGGGTTGGGAGACAGGTATTGCCCTGCCAGCCCCCCCAGAATGAAGGTGATGCTCATCTGGCTACCTAGAATCGCTTGGGCTGCGATCAGCACAACCAGATTGCGTTTGGCAATTGAATCATTTGCTACATGTGTCATGGTGCTTTTTGTATGCCTGTGTATGGCGATTGGCCAGAGGCAAATTCAGGGGTGCGGCAATGGATGAAAAATTGATCGAAACCGAAGCGGATGTCGCCGAGGGTGCGGCTTGGCTCGCCGCACGCGAGCCTCGCTTTGCAGAAGCGCTCTTGCTTACGGGCCCCCTCCCCCTGCGGCGGCGCGACGGTGGATTTGATGCCCTGCTATCCGCGATTGTTTCGCAACAGATATCGGTCGCGGCAGCACGGGGTGTATGGGCCAAACTCGAAGCTGCCGGCGCAATTTCCGCGCCGAGGATTTTGGCGTTGGACACCGAAGACCTGCGCGCGCTCGGCCTTTCGAAACAAAAGGCAGGGTACGCCAAGGCGCTGGCCGAAAGTCGCATTGATTTTGATGACTTGCGCCGCCAGCGCGCCGAAACGGTGGTTCGTGAGTTAACGGCGGTAAAAGGGATCGGGGTTTGGACCGCAGAGATTTACGCGATGTTCAGCCTTGGGCGCGCGGATGTCTTTGCCGCGGGCGATCTGGCGCTTCAGGAAGGTGCCAAAGTTCTTTTCGGACTGGACCAGCGGCCAAAAGACAAAGAATTGCGAATTATGGCCGAGGCGTGGCGCCCGTGGAGGGCGGTTGCGGCCCGCCTGCTTTGGGCTTATTACCACGTCATCAAAGATAGAGAAGGAATCTCCTGACATGGCAGAACTGAGCGGACCGCGGCGGGCGGCGAAATCTGGCATCGGGCGCTATTTGATGGTATTCCTGCACGGCTATGGCGCCGACGGAAATGACCTGATCGGGCTGGCGGACCCTTTGGCCGAGCACTTGCCGGATGTGGTTTTCCATGCCCCGAACGCTCCCCAACGCTGCACGGGCAACCCGATGGGCTACCAGTGGTTTCCGATCCCGTGGCTCGACGGCTCTTCCGAGGCGGAGGCCAGCGAGGGCATGGCGAGCGCTTTTGCCTTGCTAAACGAATGGCTTGACGAAACCATGGCGGCTGAAGGGATTGAAGCCGCTGACACCATTTTGGTGGGGTTTTCGCAAGGCACTATGATGGCGCTCCATGTTGCCCCACGGCGTGAGGATGAAGTGGCAGGCGTTATTGGTTTTTCAGGGCGCTTGATGGCACCGGAAGCCTTGGAAGTAGAAGCGATCAGCCGGATGCCAATTTTGCTGATCCACGGCGATTCAGATGAAGTTGTGCCGCCTCAATCGATGCCTGAAGCCGCAGATGCGCTCACCAAGGTTGGTTATGAAGTCTATACCCATATCTCGAAAGGCACCGGCCACGGCATAGCGCAAGACGGGTTGCAACTGGCACTTCAATTCACACTTCAGCAGTTCGATCTCTGATTCTCGGGATGTTTGCCTTGAGTTAATCATCCCGAGCCAAATAATACCCGCAACTTTACTTAAGCTTTACTTCGTAATTCCTTAAATTCGTGAAATTTTCCGAAAAATACTCGGTTTTCCGCCTATCGCGCCCTATTTGGTGCGAATTCACGGGGTTTCTCCTTGAAAAAGCCACATTTGCCTCGTATTTACTTGGGAAAATATTTTTCGGTAACGAGGGCCGGATTTTAGGTGTTTCTTCACCTTTTAGGCATAGTACGTCTAAGTGCCTTGGCATGTTGGCCAACGCATATGGTGGGTTAGTTACTATTTCACAAATTCTTTGAGCATAGCCAAAGGCCGCATTTTTTGCGCCAATGGCCAAGGATTCTTTGGGAGAAAATTATGGCTACGAATACGTTTGCTGCATTTCTGATCGCTTTGAGAATGGCCGAGTCCGGCGGGGACTATCAGGCCGTGAATACTTTGAACTTTATCGGGGCTTACCAGTTTGGTGAAGCGGCGCTGATTGACCTCGGATATGTCCGGAGCGACCGGGACGTTTATGACAACGACTTCAGCGGCGGATGGACCGGCAAAAACGGCATCCGATCCGTGCAGGGGTTTCTGGAAAACGAACGCGAGCAAGATCGGGCTGCTCAACGCTGGATGCGTTTGATGTGGACCTATATCGAATATAACGACATTGATGGCTACGCTTGGGAAATGGTCGGGCAGACCCAGCTCACCACCAGCGGAATGCTTGCGGCGTCACATCTTTTGGGTGCGGGTGCCTTGAAGGAATATATCGAGTCAAACGGTCGGACAGACCCGCGGGACCCATACGGGATGCCGCTGTCTTCATATATTGCACGGCTTGGCGGATATGACATTCCGTTCGCGCCAGACGAAGCTTAGGCTACTTATCATTCTTGAGGCACTTTGGGCGCATGCAGGATTTGCGCAATTGCCGTGAGGATAATGCCGTTGGTATTCACGTCACTATAGCCTTTCATGGCTTGCTGCGTGTTGCTGAATACACCAATAGAAAAGCCTAGATCATCAATCCGGGCTTGCTTACGGATAAGTTCCAGCAAGCTTGCTGAATACGTGTGCGGATAGGCCGCCGCCCAAAGATATGCGGCTTTACTGCTTATAATATCGGCGCGGTCAAAAAAGCGGCTGGTCTGGAATTCGGCGCTGCCGCTGATCGTCGAAACCACCCACTCGTCCTGTCCGCTCCTGTCGACCCGCAAGCCTTGATAGACAAACCACGGGGAAAAATCCAACGCGGTTTCAGAGATGCATTTGTATTTTCCGGTTTCCTCAAACCAGGAAAGTTGAGCATCAAACAAAACGTCTGACATGTATCTGGTTTCCCGGCTAACACCAATTTCAAGATCTTCCAGCAACAGCGGTTCTGTACCGAATTGACCAATAAGCGCCGCCCTATAAAGGAGTCGGAGGTGGTCGTCGGCGGTCGCATCCGGGTTTAGTTTGGCAAAGGGGGAAGCGACCGGCATTCCCCACGCAATATAGCCGTTCCGCGAATATTGTGTGCAATGCGAAACCGAAACATCGCGCCAGCCGCCATCGACAAAGTTGAAAGGTCTTTCGTCTTGCACCGCTGACGCGAGGTCCCATTGGCCCAGAACTTCCTCAGCCCGCTCCCGAAGGACCAGCCCCGATTCAACGAGCCTATGCAATGCAATCAGGAACCTTCCGGTATCGCAGGCGTCAAACTCCTGCCGTAAACTGATGGCGTCATCCGCATTAAAAAGCGACGGTGGGAGCGCGATGCCATCTAACGTAACAACTGGCAAATGGGTGAGGATCCGCTCGACACGCTCTTGGGCATCATCCATCGCAACAATCCCGAGGGCTTGCGCCGCGATAATACCGTTGAGTTGGCTAGCAACATCCCAAAGGGTAATACCCTGATTGGCAATATTAACTCGGCCCGTTAGCACCGTACCCGCGCACATGCCGGTTTCTTCGTGGCTGTGTTTTTCGATGAAACGCCACGCGAGTTTGGCATCGGCGATCAACCGTTCTTTTTCGGCATCGTCACTCATAGGTAGGCGTGGGTCTGCGGGGTCACTCTCTTGCCGCCTCTTGGTAGACCAGTAGCGCTTCAACACATTGTCTGGTGCCACGGTTTGCTCGACATATTCACTGACCGAATAGAAATGTGCTTTTCCGTCATTGCGCGCCTGATCCAGCTGCGCAAGGAGCGCGTCTTGCTGAATGGGAGTTTCAATATGGCTTGGGTTAATAGAAAAAATCACATCCGTCAGCGGGTCCTCTTCAAGCAATTCGGCAAAATGCTCTGCGCCTTCGGTTTTGAGCGCCGCATAAAAACGGCCGTCGCTGCGCGGGCCATTCCAGAAATACGGGTCGTCCGAGCGCTTTAAGACGATTTCGGTTGAGGTTGAGGGTGAGGGCAAATCAGCCAGCTCTTCCATTGCATAAACACAAAGGGATACCGAATTTTCCTGTGAGAAAACAATGCAAGCGTCACTCTGGTCGGGCCGAGGTGCGTCTTCATTCGATATCAGCGTGGTGTAAGGAAACCCCGAAAAATCCAACCGTTTGGCAAATGTCTCCATTGCGTCTTGGTTTGCACTGCTGCTGGTCAAGTCCAGCACCAGCCCCACATATTTTGAGGCCCCCGGATTGCCTTGCAGGAGATGATCCACCGGGCGAGTCAAAAAGGTATTTTCGATCATCATCGCGGATTGCAGACGGGTTGCCCACACGCGGCACTGTGCCAACAGGCTAGGAGAGCTTGTGTGCGCGGCTTCGGCAAAGGATAGATATAAAACCTGTGCGTTATTAATGGGTTGGAGTGCAGAAAGCGCTTGTTCTGGGTGGCTTCCAATCGGGGCCACAAGCCCGCCGTTCACGCGTGCCAGGCCCCAGTCGATGACCTCAAAACTCCCGTCGGCACTCTCGATCTCTTTCGTTTCGCTCAACTGCGGGCGCATTTGTATCCGGAACCCTGCGGCGCGAAGGGCAAAAGGATCGAGCAGGTCTTGTGGCCCGCGATTCAGGATAGAGACAATGGTCGGAGATACTCCGCTTCCGTTTGTCTCGCTTTCTCCGAGCAGGCAATCACGCAGGTCAATCGCGCGGCGGAGGTGGAAATATCTTTCGGCCCCGCCCGTCAGGTCAGTATCAAAAGCCAGCTCGAACAATCCCGGCTCACGGGCCAGTGTTTTTTTTAAGAGGCTGGCAAATTCACCCCTATCGCTCTGACTCTTCGTGCAGCTTAAAGTGGCTGTCACGGGAATCCCGGCAGCAAAAAATACGTTGAGAACCTGCTCTACCAGAGCTGGCGCAAGCGCCTCTCCTATGCCTTCAAGCACAATAAAAACCGTTTTGGCATTTTCTTCGAAACCGGCGACCCTCGCGGGAAACGCCGCGAGGGGAAGCATGGAACTGCTTATGACAAATTTGCGCCGTGTGACATCCATGGCCCTAATCCCGATATAATTTTAACTATACGTATGCCTTTTCGGACAATTTACAAAAATTAACGTATTTTTATCCGAGTGTTAAGTGTAGAGTGTAGTCTGGTTTATATAACGGGTTCGATAGTTGCAGATGGACGGGCTTAAAGAAAAAAGTGATCCGCCGATTCCGAAGCTGGTTTTTGAAGACCGCACGGGCAAACGTCGGCGAATCGTTCTGGCATTGGTCACAATAATTCTACTGCTCGTTCTAGGCTTCGCCGCCGAGTTTTCGTATCGTGTTTTCAACCTGAAGGCCCCCTTGGTTGAGACATCCGTATTTGACCCCTTTGCCACCGAAGATAATCTGGTTTTTCCGAACCCGGATTCGATTAGTATCGTGATGAAGGATTCTGCGTACACGGATTGCGGGCAAGGCTGGCTCAACTTGACGGACGAGCCATCCGGGGTTGCCGGTTATGTACCTTTCAATGATGTGACAGCGATGGCAGGTTTGCGCGCCCGTTGTGCTGATCTGGATACGGTTTATTACCAAGCGTTTTCGTTTGGAGATGCCGATGGCAGCATTCTGGCGCTCGGCCCCATCGGCGCGGCCTTTCCTCTTGAGGAGTTCAACACCGGATTTGCGAGCCGGAACCGGCCGACAGCTTTCCCCGTTTTGTCTCCCAAACCGGGGACTTCAGAAGAAACTCTGGTGCAGATTTTTGAAGCGCTCGGACCGGCAAAGACATTTGGTGACGACCTAAGAGCGATTGACCTCACCGGTGTGGACGGGGGCGTATGCATCGACATGACCCACTTTCCGGATATGCCCACCGCAGCCCTGATCTCGGTTTTTGAAACGCTCAATGACTGGCTTTCGCCCAAAAGCCTTGGCAGCTGCCTTATTGGCAACATTGATGCGGCTTTCTGGCAAGACCCAGCGCTGGTGGACCTGATTGGCCGAACGATGCTTCTCGGATTTCAGGAAACCAAGAACCCGTCGAGCCCGGTGGCTCGGCAAGTGTGGTTTGACGATGCGGCGCAAACGACTCTCAGGAATATTGACAGCGAGAAAACATCCGTCGCCCTAGGAAGCTTTTCAACGCTATGGAAAAGCGGCCAACGGCAATCCATACAAATTCCCTATTCGGAAGCTATGTTACGGGCGAGCTTTTTTGATGGCGCGGTACTGTTTTCGGAAGAAACCGGAAACACGAATGCGCGCTACATTGATGAAAACAGGCGCCTAAACCAGATTTGGATGTTGGATGCGGTAAGCTTTCACAACCAACGCCTTGCGATCGGCAGCGCGCCCCAAATCACTATTTGGCCTATCGGATACGAAGATCCGGCCGTTTGGCATTTGTTGGAATCGGGGCAATCCCAAAATGAAGTTGCCGAGGCTCTTGAAGCAGAAATTGACCTTTCAGATCACATGACTGCCGAAGGCGCCGGGCCGTTTTCGACCCATATTGCCCATTCGTCGATTGGGTTACGCGATGTCGGATTTTCGCCCGAAAACACTCGCATCATCTCCCAGAGCTACAGCCAAATCCCGAGCCCGCGGCGGGTCCAGCTATTTGGAGACAGTGATTCATTTGAACTCGCGCTTGCCTTTAACGGGCTGGGCAGCACCCGACAAACCGACCTTTTGCTCGAGTTGCTGGCCCGATATAATATCAGTGCCACCTTTTTCCTTTCCACAAGGGAGCTTTTGCTTGCGGAAGTTGCGGTCAACAAGCTGGTAGAACAGGGCCATACGATCGGAACCAAAACCACGCCGCGTGAATCCCGCTCAAAAACCTTGAGCATTGCGTCAACTATCCAGAACAACCTGACCCAGCAATTGTTGCAGGATAATTTTGGACACCACGCCTTGTTTGTTCAAAGCCCGACCCGTTACGGCCAGTTTGCCGGTGACCATGCGGTGCTTGATCAGTTGCAGGATTTGCAATCATCGGGCTACTTTCCGGTTTACAGCAATATTGCCGCCCCCTACGGCCCCTTCGATCCTTTGAAATTTGTATCTGATTTGAGCCGAACAGCCCTGTTATCGCCGGCTAACGTTCTCAACTTTGATTTTTCGGAGCAAAATGACGCGACGACCAACCGCCTTTTGCCGGATGTCCTCGGGAAACTCGTGAACGACGGATTTACCTTCACAACCTTGCCCGAAATTGCCGGGTTGGAAACGGCCCAGGTGTTTCCCGTTTCAACAACATCTCCGGCGCGGCGGGATCAGACGATTTATTGGTTTTTAACAATTTCATGGCTGAGTGTGCAGGGCTATATTTTTCTTCTGGCGCTGATGGTCGCGCTCCAGTCGCCTATATATCTGCTTTTGGCCTTTATGCGGCGCGAGAAATACCCGATGGACGATGAATATCGCCCGCCGGTTACTGTTATTATCCCCGCTTATAACGAAGCCAAAGTTATAAGGAAAACACTCGAAAGCGTACTGGCATCTGATTATCCGAATCTGAAGGTCATCGTTGTGGATGACGGTTCCAAAGATGAAACCGCGGCGGTTGTCGAAGAATTGGTGCAAGTTGATCGCCGCGTAAAGCTGATCCGGCAACGAAACCACGGCAAATGGTTTGCCGAAGACCGCGCGCTGGATTTTGTTGAAACGCCATATTTTGTGATCGTAGATGCCGATACCCTGCTCCAAAAGGATGCCATCAAGTATTTGGTTCAACCCTTCCGCAATGAAAAGGTTGGCGCCGTTGCCGGCACAGTCGAGATCGGCAACCGGGATAACATCCTGACCGCCTGTCAGGTCATTGAATATAAAATTAGCCAGATCATCGTGCGCCGGGCCTATGAGGTCTTTAACGGGATTCTGGTTGTACCGGGCGCGATCGGGGCATGGCGCACCGAAGCGGTTATCAAAAGCGGGCTGGTTTCGGGGGATACCATCACCGAAGACGCCGACCTTACCCTTGCTGTGCATCGCAGCGACTATAAGGTTATTTATGCACCAAAGGCCAAATCCTACACCGAAGCGCCCAATTCGGTCAGGTCATTTATGCAACAGCGATTGCGCTGGTCACTGGGTATGTTGCAGGTGTCATGGAAGCACAGGGGCGCTGTTATCGAGGGGCGACCGGTTGGTTTTATCTCGATTGTAAACGCGATCTGGTATCGGACCATCTCCAGCTTTATCTACCCGCTTGTTGATATCATTATCGCTTACTCGATTGTTTTATGGGGGTATACGCTTGCGACGCAGGGGGTATCTGGCCTTGGCCCTATTTCCCTTGGCTTCATGCTATTATTTTTGCTGCTCACGTTTCTGGACGCTATCAACCTTTTGGCTTCGTTCTTGCTGGAGCGGCGCTTTAACTGGAAGCTTTTACTCTTGGTCCCGTTCCTCAGATTTGGCTACTGGCAACTAATTTACATATCCTCGCTTCGGTCAATTTTTCACGCGATTTCCGGTCGGTTGCGCGGGTGGCAAAAGCTGCAAAGAACCGATACGGCCAGAATACTGGAAAAACGGTAGAGAAGCTGGCCATCGGCTGCGTGCCTTTGGCCATTTAATGATTTGTTTTACTTCTTAACATAGCTCAAGGACTGTGCTTGCCTGCCTTGCTAAATATACAAAATAAAGTTTAACTCAACTCAGGGCATCTCTCGTGTTCGCTCGGAGATTGAGTAAGAATCAAGTAAAGCTATGCAAATAACCGGATTAAAACCATGACAAAAAGTAACCGAAGATGAGTATTTTGGTTAGTGTGGCGCTCGTCATATCTGCCCTGTTTCTGATGCGCCGGACCCTTCAAACCTTGACCGGAGCGGTAGCTGTTTCCGCATTGGTCTTTTGGGCTTTGTTCCTGTGCGTTGTCTATTATATCTCCGATTCCCTGACCGGCTCGGGCATAGATGCCTCTGTCCTTTATCACCTAGGGACCGGTTTTGAAGGCGCTGCAATCGGAGATTTCACAGGCACCGCTGCGCTTGCGGTTACGCTCTTTCTGGTTGCCCTCGGAGTATC
The DNA here is from genome assembly GCA_002366685.1 of Rhodobacterales bacterium UBA3077. Classification (GTDB taxonomy): domain Bacteria; phylum Pseudomonadota; class Alphaproteobacteria; order Rhodobacterales; family Rhodobacteraceae; genus UBA3077. The sequence continues at coordinate 16,632 of DFBP01000200.1, forward strand.
TATTTTCTCCATTCGGTTTTTGCGGAACAGAACTCTTGAGCAAAAACATCCGCTTCGGATCGGGGCGGCATTGCTCCTTCTGGCGGCTTCGTTTTACGTAAACCCCGCAACCAGTGATCTCACACGGCTCTACGCAAAATCCGACATCGGAACGGCTAATGTTGAAGTTAGCGACCTCCCCGATCAATTCGCCCCTGCAAGCCCGCTTGTTTTCAACGAGACGCCCAAAAACTTTGTTGTGCTATATTTGGAGTCGGTTGAGCGAACCTATCTGGATCAATCACTCTTTCCCGGCCTTATGCCCAACTTGGTAGAGCTGGAAAAACAAGCGCTCAGTTTTACAGACATTACCGAGGTTGAAGAGGCGGGTTGGACCATTGCCGGAATGGTGGCTGGCCAATGCGGGATTCCGCTCACAGGTTCGGGAGCGGGGGTGGACGAGTTCTTGCCCGGTGCGGTTTGTCTCGGGGATTTGTTGGAAGAGCAGAATTTCGACCTGACATTTCTCGGCGGTGCCGATCTCGATTTTGCTGGAAAGGGTACCTTTTATGAAACCCACGGGTTTGCGCAGGTCGAAGGCCGCGACGAACTAATGCATACTCTGGATAGCCCCGATTACCTGTCAGCATGGGGGCTCTTTGATGACAGCCTCTATGCCGTCGCAACCGATAGGTTTGACCAGCTCGCACAACAGGAAGGCCCTTACGGGCTTGTCGTTTTAACCGTCGATACGCACCATCCCTTTGGTTATCTGGCAAACGCCTGCGGAGAGGAGTCCTTTCAGGACCTTGGCAACAAATTTCTGGATGCCGTCCACTGCGCAGATAAAATGGCGGCCGAATTCATTCACCACGTTCTGAACAGCCCTGATTTTGAAGACACGATTCTGGTGGTCTTGTCAGACCACATGGCAATGCCAAACCAGGTACGCGACCAGCTCGAACAAGGAGAAAGGCGGAACCTGCTTTTGTTCTTCGGGCAGGATATTGAAAACGGGCTAAATGGCAAACCCGGAACCACGCTTGATTTTGCGCCCACACTCCTAAGCCTGATCGGCGCTAAAACAGACGCACTTGGTTTTTCCCGCGACCTGCGCAGCGCAAACCCGACCTTGAGGGCCGGGGAAACCCCGCTCGAAACGCTTATCAGCCAAAGCAGGGCCTTTTTATCAACCTTGTGGTCCTTCCCCTCGCTCAATAACGGGCTGGTGGCCGATTTGGAAAACAACCGGATTTTGCTGGGAGAACGGTATGCCAAATGGCCGGTTCTGTTTCTGCTTGATGAAGCGCTAGAGATAACGGAAATCAGTTTTGACCTGCACAGCGATGTGACCCTTTCGGAACGCGTCGCCCGACTAGGTTTTGACCAGCGCTTCGTTTGGGTCGATTCTTGCGACGCAATCACGAGCTTTAATCAACGCCCCGGCACGGGCACTGACGAGATGTGCGCCCTTTTCGGAACTTTGGGGAGCGTGAATCTGGGCTCATTTGCTTTCGCGGAAGATAACCGGCTTGATTTCCCGAAAATCCAGGAGATGTTTGCCGGCCCGCCTCCGAGCCAGGAGTATTTTGATACTTTCGTGGCGGATCTTGTGAGAAAGCGGCAGTTCGCAGCGTCCGAAGTGATCGACTTTGTACCGTCAAGCGGCTTGGTGGGCGATTTCGCCATAAGGTCTGCGGGGTATACCCAAGGTGACTCATGGATCCTCAACCGCGAGGTTGGCGGGCGGATCAACCTGATGCGCGGGCTAACGCTTTTAGGCCTGAACGCCGATGCCGAGCCTGTCAAAATCGGCCATACAGATACTTGCGGCTATGGCGGTCGCGTGTTTGATACCGTGCGTCTGCAAACGGATTTCAAAACCGCCATGGAAAACAATGAAGGTCGTTTCGGGGCTTTTGCGATTGTCTCCCATAACAGCATGGTCTGTTACGAGGTCGAAACCGATCTTGAATCGCTCTTTAAGGGAACTGGTCTCGAAGTGTGGCGCGACCTCTGGTACGAACAGCCTTATGTCGCGCTTTTTTCCGGCAATGGTGACATTTCGGAGTTTTTTGGTGAACGCCAAACCGCGATGGGATTAGAAGCCAGAGACTTTATCCGCCAGATCGAGCCAACGAACCAGCGCCAGCTTTTGTGGTTACCCCGCATCGCCCACGCAGGGGGTGGTTACAAGGGGGACACCTATACAAATTCGCTTGAGGCGCTCAACACGAGTGCCCCCTACTATGATCTGATCGAAATCGACTTAAGCTGGACATCCGACGGGCATTTGGTTTGCCTTCATGACTGGGAGCAGGGATTTTTGTCTGCCGCAGGCAGGACGGTTTCCAGCGCTCTGACTCTGGCCGAGTTTGAAACGCTTGCGCAGGCAAACCCCGAATTTGAAAGCTGCACGCTTGATACCCTCGCGGATTGGCTTCGTGCAAACAATTCTGTGCGGATTGTGACAGATATAAAAGACAATGTTCTTGAGGCGCTCAGGCACATCGCAACGACCCACCCCGACATTCAAGCACGCTTTGTGCCGCAAGTGTACCAGCCACAAAACTACGCTATTGCCCGAGAATTGGGCTTTGAGGACGTGATCTGGACCTTGTATCGCTACGAGGGTGACACGAGCGCGATATTGAACTGGCTCAAACAAATGGACCTTTTCGGGCTAACGATGCACCCGGATTGGGTCGAAACCGGGCTTGCCCGCGCGGCGCGCGATACGACGGGTGTGTTAAGCTGGACCCACACCATCAATACCCCTCAGGATTTTGATATGGCGGTGCAGGCCGGAGTTGCCGAAGTTTTTACCGATTTCCTGACCCCAACAAATGTTGCGCGTTTCGAGGCCTTTTCCTCCGGATTCGGTGCCGGAGAGTCCTTTGTGCGCCTCGTCGGCAGTGAAAGCGCCCTTGCCCTGCCTCGCGGTCTTACCTTGGTGGGCTTGTCCGGCGGGAATATGCCAGAGATATTGGCCAACTTTGACTCTTGCGCCAAGTTGGAAACAGGCGCCCTCCCCGACCCCGTGCCATTTTCCGCCGCCTTGCAGGCGCAAGCAGAAAGCTATGATGCTTTGGCAGTTGTCGCGCATGACAGCGCGCTCTGCGGAGACAGGAGCCTTGAAACCGTTTTTGCGGGGAGTCCGTTTTCCGGTTGGCCGGAGATCGGGTTTCGTGAACCTTATATCGGCATGGTTGGGTCTGAAGGGCGGGTGATCGAGTTCAATGGCGCAACAGAAAGCCAGCTTCACGCGGTGCTTGCTGTTACGGTTGCGCCCCCACGCTAGCCGCCGCCCTAGCCTCTAATTACCCGCCTCGATTGCAGCCATTGCATCCCGCACAGTTTTGACTTCGACAATCCCGTTATCCTCCAGAAAGCGCGCGCAGGCGATGATCGCTTCAAACTTGTTGGCAGTGATTTGGTAGTCGGCAGGGTCACCATTAACGATCCCGTGAAACAGGAGGACGAGCCATGTATCATTCTGCGCTGCCCGCACCATTTCACCACAAACAAGGGTCGCACTCATGTCGAAGGTAACTTCGAGCCTGCCAATATAGCGCGGGTCTATCCCCGAGGTCGGGTTGCGCCCACCGTGCCCCTTCCACGAAAGATGGAAGGTATAAGATTCCATAATCCGCGCGATCGTCTGGTCTGTAAATGCACCAAATGGTGACGAAAAGGAAACGGGCCTCACACCAATCTCCCGCTCGATATCCAATATCGGGCCTTCGATCTC
>DFBP01000003.1:0-249 GCA_002366685.1 Rhodobacterales bacterium UBA3077
AAGATCGGCAAATGTCACGCCCTCTACAGTACCGGCATCGGATAGCACCTCACCCCATGGGCTGATCACAAGCGAGTGGCCATAGGTTTTTCGCCCTGAAGTGTGGGTGCCGGTTTGCGCCGGTGCCAAAACAAAACAACCGGTTTCAATCGCGCGCGCGCGTAACAGGGAATGCCAGTGGGCCTTACCGGTGGTCACCGTAAAAGCAGCGGGTACGGTGATAATTTGGGCGCCCGCTTTCGCCAGAGC
>DFBP01000003.1:380-6212 GCA_002366685.1 Rhodobacterales bacterium UBA3077
CAAATTTTCCCCTCGGGCGAAATCAGGAACGAACGGTTTACAAAACGCCCGTCCGGCGCATTTGATTTCAACAATAACGAGCCAAGGAGCACCCAGATGCCGCGCTTTTTGGCCAGTATTTTCATGCTTTGAAGGGTCGGGTCGCTTTCTTGGGGGGAAAGTGCCTGTTGTTGATGGCGCCGCGAAAAGGAAATCATATTGCTGGCTTCGGGGGTCGACACAAAGCGCGCGCCATTATCCGCGGCTGCGTCTATCAGGTTTTCAAGCGCAACGGTATTTTCCGCCGGATCATCTCCGGCGGTGAATTGAACAAGGCCGACGCGCAGAAGGGTCACTGGGCCAGCATCGTGTCTAGCTTGCCGTCAAAATCCAGTTCGTGGAGCTCGTCGGAGCCGCCAACATGCACACCGTCAATAAATATCTGCGGCACCGAGGTGCGGCCACCGGCGCGATCCATCATCTCACCCCGTTTTTTGGGCTGCATGATGACGTTGGTTTCTTCAAACTCTGCACCCTTTTTATTGAGCAACCGCTTGGCAGCGTGGCAATAGCCGCACATGGGCGAGGTGTATATTTCAATTCTGGCCATGATCATTCCTTTACATTCGTTGCCGCGAATATAGGGATATTTCTGTCAGGTTCAACGCGGGCCAGCACAAGAATGTTCACATTTGCAGCACCTGCGGCATAACAGGCCTCCGTGCAGGCACTTAAAGTTGCCCCGGTGGTCAGAACATCATCTACCAGAAGCACACGGCTGCCCTCAAGCGATTCGCGGTGCCGAGGCGTGGCGACTATAGCGGCTCTGAGGTTTTCCTTCCGTTCGATACGGTCTTTTCCCTGCTGGGATTCTGTGCGGCGCACCCGTGTGAGCAAGTCGGGTTGATAATTCAAACTGCTAGCGCCCGCCAAATGGCGCGCCAACTCGGCGGATTGGTTGAATTTGCGCCTGAACAAGCGGCTCGGGTGTAGCGGGACCGGCGCGATAATATCGGTGTTCGGCAAAATCGGGGCTGTGGCACGTTGCATCCAGGCGGCCATCGCCGGGGCCAGGTCCAGCCGGTCATAGCGTTTGAGCGCCAGCACCATCGCCCGGCCAGCCCCTTCATATTCCATCACGGCTACGCCTCGCTTCCACGGTGGCGGAAACCTGAGGCAGGTATCGCATTGCGCGGCGTCGGCTTCGCCCATCAATGGCTTGCTACAGGTGGTGCAGGTGGAGCCGGATATAAAGTGGGTTTCTGACCAGCAGCTTGGGCAAAGACCGTTGGGGGCATCTGTATAGGTGTCACACACCATACAGCGGGCCGGATAGATGGTGTGTGCCATCGCCGTAATCGCCCGCTTCATCGCCCCCTTTTGCTCCGGCGAAAAGGACGCTATACGCGGCTTAACAAGGAATTTTGAAATTGGCTTCACCATCCACCCTTTTTGATATGCCAACCCGCGCACGGCACCGTGCCCGCGCCAGATCCACTGGCGTGGCCGATTTCCTGCACCGGGAAGCGGCGCTCCAGCTTTCAGAGAGACTGGAAGACGTTAACAAATCATTTACCAAGAGCGCATTTATCGGATGGTTGCCTGAGCCATGGGTTGGTGTTTTTGAGCCGGATGAAGTCACGGCGGATGCGGATATCCTCTCTTTGCCCGAGGCTACATTTGACCTCGCGGTGCACGGCCTTTGCCTGCACAGCGCCAATGACCCGGTTGGCCAACTGGTGCAGATGCGCCGCGCGCTCCGGCCCGACGGGTTGATGCTGGCGGCCCTTTTGGGAGGGCAAACCTTGCACGAGCTACGGTTTGCCATGGCGCAGGCGGAAACCGAGCTGGAAGGCGGGCTCTCCCCCCGCGTGGCCCCTATGGGGGATGTGCGCGACCTTGGTTCGCTGATCCAGCGGGCCGGGCTGGCTCTGCCGGTTGCAGACAGCACGTCGCTGACCGTGACCTATGAAACCCCGCTCCATCTGATGCGGGACCTCCGCGCGATGGGCGAGACCAATGCCATGACCGAGCGCCGCAAAACCCCGCTGCGCCGTACAACATTGCTCAAGGCTTTGCATATCTACCAGACAGAATTCGGCTTACCCGATGGCCGTATACCGGCCACTTTTGAAATCATCTTCCTCACTGGCTGGGCGCCCTCTGCCAACCAGCCAAAACCGCTTAAACCCGGATCAGCCACCACGCGCTTAGCCGATGCGCTGGGCACATTTGAATATAAGGAACCCCTGAATGACTGATCGTTTGAAACATGCGCCCGAAGGTCACCCGGAGCAGCCCCGCGCCAAGGTGGGTGTGCTGATTGCCAACCTCGGCACACCGGATTCCACAAGCTATTGGCCAATGCGGCGCTATCTCAACGAGTTTCTCTCGGACAAGCGCGTTATTGATTATCCGAACTGGAAGTGGCAGCCGTTATTGCAACTTATCATCCTGTCCAAACGTCCTTTCAGCTCTGGCAAAGCTTATGAGAGCATCTGGAATAAAGAACTGGACGAAAGCCCACTTTTGACCATCACCAAAGCCCAAACCGCAAAACTGAAAGCGCTTCTGTCTGATCGCTACGGCAGCGATGTTGTCGTTGATTTTTGCATGCGCTACGGAAATCCTTCGACCGAAAGCAAAATCAGAGCGCTCAAAGAACAGGGGTGCGAAAAGATCATTTTCTTCCCGCTTTATCCGCAATATTCAGCGCCAACCACGGCCACGGCCAACGATGCTGCTTTCAAGGCCCTGATGAAAATGAACTGGCAACCCAGTATCCGCACTGTGCCGGCCTATTTCGAGCATCCGGCGTATATCGAGGCGCTCGCGACCTCTGTGCGCGAGGCTTACGCGGTAGAAAACCCGCCCGACAAGCTGGTGGTTTCCTTCCACGGCGTGCCCGAACGATACCGCGACGAGGGGGACCCGTATTATTGCCAGTGTATGAAATCAACCCGATTGCTGCGCGAAGCCCTCGGCTGGGAAGAAGAGGCGATTGACACCGCCTTCCAGTCACAATTTGGCCCTGAAAAATGGGTTGGTCCGGCGACAGTTGAACATGTAGCCGAGCTGGCCAAAGCCGGCACCCGCAATATCGCTGTTATTGCGCCCGCCTTTGCCTCTGACTGCATTGAAACCCTCGAAGAAATAAACGAAGAAATCGGTGACGCGTTCAAAGAGGCCGGTGGAGAACACTTCACCTACATCCCTTGCCTGAATGACCGGGATGACCATATGAAGGCGCTGTTGGCGCTCATTTCAAACGAAGCAAAAGGCTGGCTGGAGTAAATCATGAAATATATAGTCTTACTGTTGATCATCGTTACCGGTGGCTATTTCTACCCACAAATCATCGAAAGCACTGGTGGCCCTTGTCAGGCACTGGAAGCCAAAATTGTAAACGAAGTCCGGGGTGAGGACCAAAATGCCGGGTTGATCGCAGGTCTGGTTTCGGGGGTTTCAAACGGTGAGTTGGGCAAACAGCTCGCGGAGCGGGAATATCCAGACATGCCGGTTTCGCTGGCTTGTGTACGCGGATATTACACAATCGATCCAAGGGAAATCAGGTAATTTGGGCAGAAACTCCCTTTAATAACGGGCTTTTTGCTAATCTGACATTTTCCTGACTATGCCTGTAAGGGAAATGAACAGGTTGCTGGCATAAGTTGATTCTACAGAAGGGGAGCGATTCGCTTCTCTGGAACACACCAAAGGAATTCAGTTATGACCAAAACAACCAAATCCGAAGCCGTACTTTCCCGCCGCAAAATGCTTGGCCGCATCGGCATTCTGGCCGCCGCTGGCTATTCGGTTCCCGCCTTCACTACCCTTTCGATGGCGCATGCAAGTGGCACAAGCGGTGCCAGCACAAGTGGTGCCAGCACAAGCGCGCCGAGCACGAGCGCACCAAGCGCTTCAGCCGTCGAAGCTGCTTGCGGTCCGGCCAACCCTGGCGATACAGGCTACGACCAATGCCTCGTCGACAACGGGTTCACGGTTTAACAACCTGCCACCCTCTGCGCGGAAAAAACCTCTTTCCGCTGAATTTGTGCGATTCCCTGTCAAAATATGGTAGGGAATCGTTTTAACGAGAAGCATTTGATGACTCACGCGCAAAAGACTCTGGTATTTTCGGGCTTGCGGGCCGGATTGGCTGTCTCGGCAGACCAGATATTTTATGATGCACTTTCTCCCATTTTTAGCCATTGGCCCTTCACAGTAGAAAGTGATTCAAGCCAAGAAACTTTCGCCGCGCTCGAGTTGAAAGACGGTCGATATACCCTCTCATCTCCTTTTATGGACAAACCGCTTTCTTACGGGGACCCGGTAAATGCAATATGTGCCATAGTGGCCGAGTTGGCGTGGCTACGCCTGCGGGAAGATCCCTCATTGCTTTGCCTCCACGGTGCGGGCGCCGAAGTTGCCGGTCGGCTGGTTGTTTTTCCGGCGACACGTCGCGCAGGTAAAAGCACACTCAGTGTGGCGCTGGCCGCTGCGGGGATTCGCATGTTTACGGATGACTTCCTGCCACTTTCTATAGCGGATAACGGTATTATCAGTGGCATTTCGAACGGTATTTCTCCACGTCTTCGCCTCCCGATTCCCGAACAGATCGGGCCGGTCGCCAAGCAATATATCTCAGACAGGCAAACCATTGCTAACCGCCAATATGCCTATGTCGCTCCAGCGGGTGCAGAAAGCGTCCGGTTTAACGAGCGCGCGCCACTTGGGGCCATTGTTTTTCTGGATCGCAAGGATGGCAACACGCCTGAATTAAACAGAATTGGCAAAGCAGAGGCTTTGAAGGTATTGATCAAACAGAATTTCTCGCGAGCAGGCAACGCCGGAGATATTCTCTCGATGCTGGAGTTTCTGGCGCATAATCTACCGGCCTATACGCTAAGCTATGACGATGCCGAGCCAGCTGTTGATCTGATAAAAAGCCGTTTTTCCAGCTGGGAGGCGCCACTTGCGACCTACCAACCAGAGGCTGTGCTCTGCAACGAGGTCGAAGACGGACTGAAGCCTTACACTCAATATGACGACATTACTGTCGGGCAATTTGAGCAGGCTGAGGGCATTAAAGTCGTTTCAAGCGATGGCAAGCAGTTTTTGACAGGGCGGAACGGGCAAAGCATCCACTATCTCAACGAGGGTGCGGCCATGATTTGGCAAATTCTCAGCGAACCGACGGATCTGAATGAAGCGGTTGAGATACTTCTGGCCGCATTTCCGGAGCTTGAGCATAGCCAGGTCAAAAACGATGTATTAAGATGCTTCAAAGATTTTGCTGTAAACGGGTTATTGCACAAGCTTGAAACCACCATAGTCGCAGGGCCGCAACCGGCGCGCTTACACGCCAATTAGGGAGGGACCGATGAAACAGAATTCAAATCCGGACCGACCCAAATCACCCGGTCGTCGCGCAGCCTTGCGCCGGTTGGCTGGCTTTGTAACTGCAGCATATGTGGTGCCCGAAGTCGTGCTATTGAGCGAAGCCCGCGCGGGGGGCACAGCCCCGTCTCCGGCGTCCACAACTTCTGGCAGCTCAACAGCATCTTCCCCGAGTTCCTCCACAAGCACGACCTCATCTCCTTCTTCACCGAGCCCGAGCGCCGGCAGCTCCTCAACTGAAAGTTCGCCATCTCAAGCACCGGGTGACTCTTGTCAAATCTCCGGACCTTCCGGCGCAAATACCATGAGCATTTCCCGGTCAGACCTGCGGCGTGCGCAAGAAGCTATTGAAGCCGGTTATGCGCAGCCATTGGAAAACATATGGCGTAATTTCACCGGAAATTATAACGGCAGAGTGATCGGAATCGAATTTACCGGTGCGAAACAGAATCC
>DFBP01000003.1:6346-10387 GCA_002366685.1 Rhodobacterales bacterium UBA3077
AGCGCTTGGTTTCAAGGCGGCACGGAAGACTATTCAGCCGCAGTGCTGGATATCGGCCTGCCTAAGCTCGACGGCTTAAGCGTGTTGCGCAATTGGCGGCAGGAAAAAGTGAATATGCCTGTTATTTTGCTTACAGCAAAAGGCAGTTGGTCTGAACGGGTCGATGGAATCGACGCGGGCGCTGACGACTATCTCGTCAAGCCTTTTCACATGGAAGAATTGATCGCCAGACTGCGTGCACTTCTACGCCGGGACGGTGCGGACCGTAGCCTCCAGTTGGGGGCCAAAGGGCTTATTCTGGACACGCGGCAAATGAAGGTCAGTGTGAACGGGACACCAGTTAAAGTAACACCGCTCGAATTTCGGCTTCTCAATTTTCTACTGCACCACCGTGGGCGGGTGATCTCGCAAGAGGAACTCGCAACCAATATTTATTATCAAGATCAGGAGCCAGACAGCAATGCTGTCGAGGTGCTGGTCGGGCGTCTTCGACGGAAGCTCAAAGCCGATATTATCGAAACCCGGCGCGGGTTCGGATACCTGATCGATGACCAACCCGACGAGCCGCAATGAAGTTCAATTCGCTAGCCGCGCGCCTTATATTAGTGGCTTGTTTCTCGTTCGGGCTGGCTCTGGGTACCATCAGCTTTGTCCTCAGCACCCAGTTTAGCCGGTATTTTGAAGACAGGGTATACGCCGAACTCGCCGCGCATCTTGACCAGCTTGCCGCCAATATCGATTTTGATGCAGAAGGCAACATTGTTGTTAAGCCGTTGCCGGACCCGCGCTTTGAAGTCCCCTTTAGCGGTCTTTATTGGCAGATTCGGTATGAAGGCCACCCCAACGCGGTTTCGCGTTCACTCTGGACCGGAGGCATTGCTGTGCCATCACCGGAAACCGCGGGTGCTTTGACACGGACTTCTTTGCTTTCTTCTACAGGAGAGCCGTTGCTCGCCTTGAGTCGCGTACTTTTGGTGGGTGACGATGCCGAGCCGAACCGTTTGGAACTTGCGACAGCTATTGATCAATCCGAAATTCAACTCGCGGCCATGGGGTTTCGCGCCACAATGCTGCGGTGGATGCTGATCATATTCATCGGCCTGTTTACCGCTGCCTGGGTGCAGGTAAAGCTCGGCTTGGCCCCCCTCGAGACACTGCGCAAAAAGGTTGAAAGTGTCCGAAGTGGAAACGTCCGCCGCCTCGAAGGCCACTTTCCGGCGGAAGTGCAGCCTTTGGCTGACGAGGTGAACGAGTTATTAGAACTCCATGATCAAACAGTTTTGCAGGCCCGCGAGCGCGCGAGTGATCTGGCCCACGGCCTTAAAACTCCGCTCACAATCATCAATACGATCGCACGTGACCTTACCAAAAATGGCCAGCCCGCTGCGGCTGATGAAATAAATTCCCAAATCGCTTCGATGTCTCACTTTATTGAAAGAGAGTTGGCACGGGTTCGAACCCGCACACCCAACCAGACCGAAAGCCCGGCAAAGCCTGTGGCCGAAAAAATGCTCAAAGCCATCAAGCGCTTTCCGCGTGAAACCCCGCTGGAATGGCAATTCGAAATGCCCGACGACTTTTCCAGCCCCTTTGATGCGCATGATCTTTCGGAGTTGCTCGGCAACTTGCTCGACAATGCCCGGAAATGGGCGCGATCTACCGTTCGTTTGAGTGCAGGCACAAGGCCGGATGGCGTGCGCTTTATAAGAATCGAAGATGACGGAAGCGGCGTTGAAAAGGGTGAATTGGCGCTCCTTGGTAAACGTGGGCAACGGTTGGACCCATCCGCACAGGGCAGCGGCTTGGGCTTGGCGATCTGCGCAGACCTCGCAGCCCATTACGGAGCCGATCTGGTTCTGGACCGCTCCGAACTCGGGGGGCTGGAGATATCTATCAGCTGGCAGTAACCGCAGAAACCAAGGCCTCAAGGGCTGCTTTCAAACGGCCCCGCGGGCAGGCGATGTTAAGCCGGGCAAACCCGCGCCCTTCTTCACCAAAAGCGATTCCACGGGTGAGCTGCATATTGGCCTGTTCCCGCAAAAAAGGATGAAGTTCCACCGGGTCCATGCCTAGTTTCCGGAAATCCAGCCACATTAAAAATGTACCCTCCGGCACCCGGGATTCGATCTGAGTATCGGCGAGCATGTCGACCACCAGACGGGCGTTTGCCTCAAGGTATTTGAGGGCCGCATCAAGCCACGGGCCGCCACCATTATAGGCCGCTACCATGGCCGCCGAGGCAAAGGCGTTGTTTTTATTCACCGTCAAGCGACTATTCTCGGCCTGCAAAGCGGCGCGCTTTGTGTCGTCTGGAACAATCGTGAACGCCGCACCACATGCTGCCAGGTTAAACAGCTTGGCCGGTGAAATACTGGTGACGCTATTCCGGGCATAGGCCTCGCCAAGGCTGGCAAAAGGCGTGTATTTATGGTCTCCGAACGAGAGTCCGCCGTGAATTTCATCGCTGATTACCAGCACGCCATGCGCGGCGCAAATATCGCCCAACCGCCGCAACTCCTCGGCCCGCCAAACCCGGCCAACCGGATTGTGCGGGTTACATAGCAGCATGATTTTAGCGCGTGGATCGGCGGCTTTCTTGGCAAGATCTTCAAAATCCATGCGATAATCGCCGTCAGATTCGATCAACGGATTGCTTAGGATTTCCCGGCCGTTTTCTGCCACTATATCATAGAAGTCAAAGAAAACAGGGGGCTGCACGATGAGCTTGTCGCCCGGATCACTGAGGGCGTTAATGGCCATCGACATTGAGTTGAGAACATTTGGCGCCCGCAAAATGTGATTTGGGTCAACCTCCCAATTGTGCCGCTCGGTGAGCCAGCCTGTGAGCGCAGGTATCAGATCTTCCGGCACGGCTTCATAGCCAAACACTCCGTGGTCCAGCCGCGCCTGCAAAGCCTCAAGCACCACCGGCGGTGCCTTGAAATCCATATCGGCAACCGAGGCGGGGAATAGGTCCATCCCGTCTGCCCCCAAAACCATCTTGTGCCACTTGAGAGCCGGCACCGCGCGCCTGTCGATCTCTTCATCAAAGTTGAATTTTTGCATATTCCGGCTCCCGAGGTTTGCGACACGATATTTCGGTAGCTGCCGAAGTGTCAACTTCCAGTCGTTGCATATTTGCGCCAACGCGCTACAAATCCTTATGGATCAAAAAACCGCAATTCCCGTTTTCAAAGCCTTGGCTCAGGATTCCCGCCTCGCAGTCTTCAAAATGCTGGTGGTTGAAGAACCAATTGGCCTTCCCGCCAGTGAGATCGCACGACGGCTCAATATATTGCCCTCCACTTTGTCGGGCCACCTTTCGGTGCTGCACCATGCCGGGCTGGTGACATCAAAACGAAAAAGCCGGGAGATCATCTACCGCGCCCGGCTCGGCCGCATCGGCGCGTTGGTGGATTTCCTGCTGGTGGATTGCTGCAACGGGCAAGAAACAGAGTGCGCCGCGATATTTCCGCGCGAACGCCTCTAGCGCCTTGCCCAGCGGCTTAAAGAACGCTATCCCGACTCTAGGCAAGCAAAGGAATTGAGCATGGACGACCCGCAACTTCTCGTGACCACAGACTGGCTGGAGAAGCATTTAGATGCCCCTGATGTGCGGATAATCGATGCCAGCCTCGTACTCCCCGGTGACCCGCGTGATGTGAAAGCCGAATACGAAGCCTGCCACATCCCCGGCGCGCGGTATTTTGATATTGATGACATCGCCGATTCGCGCTCTGACCTGCCGCATATGGTGCCACCGGTTGAGAAGTTCATCTCGAAAATCCGGGCTATGGGCATTGGCGATGGCCACCGTGTTGTGGTCTATGACACAAATGACGCGCTGTTTTCAGCGGCGCGGGCATGGTGGATGTTCAAACTTTTCGGCAAAAACGATGTTGCGATCCTTGACGGAGGCCTGCCCAAATGGCTCAAAGAAGGTCGGCCAACCGAGGATATGCCGCCGATGATGCGGGACCGCCACTTCACCGCGCGGCGCAATGCGGCGCTGATCCGTGATGTGACCCAAGTCGCCTCGGC
>DFBP01000003.1:10428-12360 GCA_002366685.1 Rhodobacterales bacterium UBA3077
ATTGATCTGACCAAACCGATCATCCTCACTTGCGGCTCTGGCGTTACCGCCTGCTCGCTGGCGCTGGTGCTGGAAATGCTGGGACATCATCAATGGTCGGTCTATGATGGCTCTTGGTCCGAGTGGGGCGCTTATGACGAATTGGCGATTGAAGACGGATGGTAGAGTATACGATCACATATCTGGAGATGCAGGCGCGGCCCACCTATCCGCGCCCACACCAACCGCTCGGCCATCAGGCCGCGCTATTCCACGCCGAAAACCCTCCTGTCTGGTATTTTCTCAACCTTTACGATGCTGTAGGCAGCCAGTATCTCTGGACCGATAAACACGCCGAAAGCGAAGACGAGCTACGCGCCTTTGTACAGCACCCGAAAATGGCGCTTTATACGCTCATCCGCCAAGGCTGGCCTGCCGGATTTTTCATGCTGGATAACCGCGAAGCGGGCGTTTGTGACCTAGCCTATTTTGGCCTCGTACCAGAGATGGTCGGGCAGGGTTTGGGCAAATTCCTGATTCAAGAAGCGGTGCACATCGGGTGGGATACCCAAGGCACCGAAAAAATGACCGTTAACACCTGCACGCTCGACCACCCGCGTGCCCTTGCGCTGTATCAAAGCGCCGGCTTTGAGCCTGTGCGACAAGAACACAAAACCCGCGACTGAAAAGGACTCAGCGATGTTTGAAACCCTGAAACAACCGGCCCCAGATAAAATTATTGAACTCATCAGCCTGTTTGCCGCTGACGAGCGCGCCGACAAGCTCGACCTCGGCGTCGGCGTTTACAAAGACGAGAACGGCAAAACGCCCGTAATGCGCGCCGTAAAAGAAGCCGAAAAACGCCTACTCGAAAGTCAGGAAAGCAAATCCTATATTGGCTTGCTGGGCGATCTTTCTTATGTGGATGCGATCCGCGATCTGGTGCTGGGGGATACGGTTGAGGCCGGTCGTGTATGCGGGGCGCAGCAGCCCGGTGGTACCGGGGCCATCCGGCAGATTTTCGAGCTGATCAAATCTGCCAATGCGGGCGCAACCGTCTGGATCTCAAACCCGAGCTGGCCAAACCACGAAGCAATTTTGAAATATCTCGGTATGAATGTCGGAAAATACCGCTATTTTGACGAAGCCACCTGCGGCGTTGATTTTGCCGGAATGAAAGCCGACCTTGAAGGTGCTGTTGAGGGTGACGTGCTGTTGCTGCACGGCTGCTGCCATAACCCGACCGGTGCCAATATCACCGAAGCCGAATGGGCCGAGGTCACCGACCTTGCGCTCGCCAAAGGTTTGGTTCCGATGGTCGACATCGCCTATCAGGGCTTTGGCGACGGGCTGGAAGGTGATACCAAAGGACTCCGGATAATGGCGGCGCGCGTGCCGGAGATGCTGATAGCGGCGAGTTGCTCGAAAAACTTCGGCTTGTATCGCGACCGCGTCGGGGCCTCCTTGATTATTTCCAGGGATGAAAAGGAAAACGCGGTCAACAAAGCCAATTTGGCAGGGTTGAACAGGGTGAACTTTTCGTTCCCGCCAGACCACGGCGCCAAGGTTGTGTC
This sequence comes from Rhodobacterales bacterium UBA3077, assembly GCA_002366685.1. Taxonomy (GTDB): domain Bacteria; phylum Pseudomonadota; class Alphaproteobacteria; order Rhodobacterales; family Rhodobacteraceae; genus UBA3077. The sequence goes on from DFBP01000003.1 coordinate 11,982, forward strand.
GATCATCATGAATGATGACGCGCTGCGCGCTGATTGGAAAGCCGAACTGGAAGACATGCGCCTCAGCATGCTCGACCTGCGCCAAGGGCTGGCCGACGCGCTTCGTCGCGCGACCAATTCCGACAGGTTTGATTTTATTGCAGAGCATCGCGGCATGTTCTCCCGCCTCGGGCTAACGCCCGAGCAGGTGATGCAGCTTCGCACCGATCATGGGGTTTATATGGTGGGTGACAGCCGGATCAACATTGCGGGCTTGCCACGCGAAGGGCTGGACAATTTCGCCAAAGCGATTGCGGCTGTGATCTAACCTATTCGGTTGCGCCCGAAGCCGCTTCGGGCGCACCACCACTTTGCTGGGTATTGCCAAGTTGTTTGCACG
>DFBP01000083.1:0-1605 GCA_002366685.1 Rhodobacterales bacterium UBA3077
TAAGAATGGGTGGGCGACACTGGACGGAGCCGATTACGTGCTCGCGGAGGCAAAAATCCGGCAAGAGGACTGGACTCTGCATTTGCTATCAAACCTTTCGGGCATAAGGCAGCGTGCGGCGCTGGCTGCTGTCGGGCTTCTGGCACTGTTGCTTGGGGCCACTGTCGCGGTTACCGGTTTTCGCTCAACCCGGTTAAAACTTGCCCTTGGAAAATCCGACGCGGACCGTATGCAGCTAACCCGGGAGATCGCGGTCCGGCGCGCGGCAGAAGCAGATCTGCAGACCGCGCAAGGGGAACTGGAACGCAATAGCCGATTGGCGGCGTTGGGGCAATTGTCGGCCTCGATTACGCATGAGCTCGGGCAGCCGATCTCGGCTATGCGCAACCATCTGGTGGCTGAGGAAATTGCCAGCAATGCAGCGCCGGGCAGTCTCAACCCACAGCTAACCCAGCTGGTAGAGCGGATGCAAAATATCAACAATCAACTCCGGTTTTTTGCAACACCGCGAGTTGAAGAAAGTTCGGTCTTTGACCTGCGAAAGGCCAGTGATGCCGCGATCGACCTTGTGGCACACGGGGTAAAAGCGGTACAGGCTACGCTCAAAACCCGCTATGCCGAGGAACCGGTTTTAGTATCGGGGAACCAACAGCGGGTCGAACAAGTGCTTGTCAATTTACTGCGCAACGCGATTGATGCAGTCGAGGGGGTGCAGCCTAGAACCATATCTGTATCGGTTGAGTGCCGCGAGGGCCAAGCGTGTGTGCAGGTCAGCGATTCCGGCCACGGGCTTGGCGGTCGTAGCTTAGACAACCTTCAGGAACCATTTGTAACCACAAAACCGTCAGGGCAAGGTATGGGCTTGGGCTTGTCGATCTCGGTGCAAATTGCCAAAGACATGAATGGGCGGATTGAGGCAGCTGATGGCAAAACCGGTGGTGCGGTGTTTACCCTGTGGTTGCCCTGTGCGGAGGATCGAAAGTGAATAAACCTGCGTTTAAGATATTGCTGGTTGACGATGATCGCGAAATGCGGGCCTCGCTGGAGCACCTGCTTGGGCGTGCCGGCTGGAAGGTTGAGGCCTTTGCCGATGCCCGAATTGCCCTGACCCGCCTCGCTGATTTGGCACCAGATGTCATCCTTTCAGATGTTCGTATGCCGGGGATGACCGGGCTTGAACTGCTGGCAGCGCTGGATAAGAACAATGCCCCGCCGCTGGTTCTGATCTCGGCCCATGGTGATATTTCCATGGCGGTGCAGGCCATGCAGGACGGGGCTTATTCTTTTCTGGAAAAGCCTTTTGACCCACGGCAATTGTTGCGGGTCTTGCAACATGCCGCTGAAAATCACCGGTTGCTGGCGAGCACGAAACGCCTGCGCAAACAGCTGGCGCAACTGTCAGGGATTGACCGGGTTCTGCTCGGACCCAGCCCGGCTATGACCAACCTGCGCAACGAGGTTTTCGAAATTGCCGACACGCAGCACACGGTTTTGATACAAGGCGAAACCGGCACCGGAAAAGAACTGATCGCCCGCGCCCTGCATTCAATGAGCCCCCGTTGTGACCATGAATTTATCGCCGTCAACTGTGCCAACATGTCCTCT
>DFBP01000083.1:1628-4962 GCA_002366685.1 Rhodobacterales bacterium UBA3077
GAGGGAGGCACGGTTTTTCTGGATGAAATAGCGGCGTTTCCGGTTGAGGCGCAAGCCAAGCTATTGCGCGTTTTGGAGACCGGAGAGGTGATACCCGTTGGGTCAGACCAAGTGACTTTTGTCAATGTCCGGGTTATTGCCGCCTCCAATGAGAACCTTGAGGCCAAGGTTAAGAACGGTGGATTTCGAGCTGATTTCCTCTTTAGACTGAACACCTTTCAGATAGACCTGCCAGCCCTGAAGACCCGGGGCGAGGATGTGATTATCATCTTCCAGCATTTTCTGGCCCAGGCTGCGCAGACCTATGAAATTGAGCCGCCAGATTTGACAGCGGCGGACACCGCGGCGCTGTTGTCTTATGAATGGCCGGGCAATGTGCGCGAATTGCGCCATGTAGCCGAGCGCCGGGTGCTGGCGGCACGCCGTGGTGGCGGCTCGGTTCCGGCAGCTATGCGGCTAGAGGAAGGCGAGCACGATGTGCCTGAAACTTTGCGCGAAGCCATCGCCGCTTTTGAGCGCACCCTGATCTGCAAATCCATTTATACACATTCAGGCCGCATGGATGCGGTTGCCGAAGCGCTCGGCATTGGCCGAAGAACCCTGAATGACAAGATCGTCAAACTGGGGATCGATAAGGAAATATTGCTCCCTGAATAGCGCGCGGATATCCGCATGGCGATTTGACCGTAGCTTGCGGTTTTCTTCATAGGCGGGGTTTTTCGAGCGTTTTAGGTTCCAGAGCATCTTGGTCCGACTCATCGGACCGGTTCTCTGGGAGGAAAAAATGAATATATTCAAATCGGCTGCGGCGTCAGCTATGGCAGCATCTCTATCCTTGGCGGCTCCGGCCCAAGCCGAAGAGGCCAATTACATTCTGGCAACCGCTTCAACTGGCGGCACCTATTATCCAGTCGGCGTGGCGCTGGCGACTCTGGTCAAGGTGAAATTACAACCGCGTGAGAAAATTGGCATGGCGGCGATCAGCTCGGCAGGTTCGGGTGAAAACGTTCGCTTGCTGCGCGAGGGTGAGGCGCAGTTTGGCATTATGCAGGGGCTGTATGGTTATTACGCGGCCACGGGCACCGGCCCGCTGGCAGAGGTTGGCCCACAGGAAGGTCTGCGCTCGGTTACAATGCTGTGGCAGAATGTGGAACAGTTTGTTGTGGCATCGGATGCTGCCGAAACCGGCACAGTGGCTGATCTTGTTGCGCTAACAGGGCAAAGCATGGCTTTGGGCAAGCAAAACTCAGGCACGATTGGTTCCAACGCGGCATTGCTTGATGGCCTCGGGGTGGATATCAACACCGACTATACATTGGTGCATGGCGGATACGGCCCCTCGGCCGAAGCTTTGCAGAACGGTCAGGTGCGTGGCGTGGGCATCCCCGCTGGCGTTCCAACCGGTGCCCTCAGCCAGCTTTTTGCGGCATCGGGTGAGGATGTAACCCTGCTGAACTTCACCGAAGAACAGGCAGTCGCCGCCGATGGTGGGCGCGGGTTGTGGACACCCTTTACCATTGAGGCTGGTACTTATCCCGGTCAGGATGCTGACATTAACACCATTGCACAGCCAAACTTTTTGGCGACCAGTGCGGATGTGTCAGAGGAAAATGTCTATCTGATCACCAAGACCATCTATGAAAACCTGCCCTTCCTGCAGGCGATTCATCCGGCAACCAAAGCCATGATGATCGAACGCGCTATTGCGGGTCTGCCCCTGCCTCTGCACCCCGGTGCGGCGCGGTACTACGCTGAAGTCGGCGTTGATATCCCCGAAACCCTGATCGCCAACTGATCAGGTTCAACCACACCTGACCCGGGCTTTCCGGGTCAGGGCATTATTTCGAGGGGCAAAAATGACCGATTCCAGCCAACAGTCTGATGACATGTTAACACGCGCCACCCATGGCCGTGTTACAATCCTAGTGACGGCGTTTTCCGCTCTATTTGCCCTTGCTCACCTCTATAACGCGCTGTTTCCGGTGGTGTCCGAGTTCCAGCGCAATGCCATCCATTTTGCCGGCTTTGCCTTTTTGGCGGCCTTCTTTTATCCGCTATTTGTGGGGCGCACCAAATCCCGCAAGTTGCTGATCTTTGATCTGGTCTTTGGCGCGTTGATCGCAATTTCAGCGGCGTATCTGTCGATGGCAGAAAACGCGATTTATGCGCGCGGGGTCAAGCTGTCATGGCTTGATTGGCTCGCCACCGGCATTTGCATTATTGGGGCCATTGACCTGACAAGGCGGCTCACCGGTTGGGTAATTCCGGTATTGATCGTTTTGGCAATTACCTATGTCGGTTTCTGGGGGCAGTTCATCGGAGGGGTGTTTTCGTTCCCCGGCCTTTCATGGGAATCCGTCGCGTTTCGCTCGATCTTTGGAGATGACGCAATGTTTGGCACCATTGCCCGGATTTCCTCTACTTATGTATTCCTGTTTATCATTTTTGGCGCCTTTCTTTTGCGCTCGGGTGCGGGGGATTTCATCATTGATCTGGCGCGCGTGGTGGCTGGTAAAATGGTGGGCGGGCCGGGGTTGGTTGCGGTCATATCCTCGGGGCTGACCGGCACGATTTCCGGCTCGGCTGTGGCCAACACGGCCTCAACCGGTGTCATCACCATCCCGCTGATGAAACGCGCCGGTTTTTCCGCTCGATTTGCTGGCGGGGTCGAGGCCGCGTCCTCGACAGGAGGGCAAATAATGCCGCCGATCATGGGGGCCGGTGCCTTTGTCATGGCCAGCTTCACCCAAATTCCCTACGAGACCATCGTGGCCGTAGCCGCCTTGCCCGCCCTGCTTTATTTTCTGTCCGTCGCATTTTTTGTGCGGATTGAGGCCAAACGCCTGAACCTGCAACCGATGGAAGCCAGTAGCCAGACCCTCGGAGCGGCTTTCCGCAAGGGTGGGGCCAGCTTTGTGCTGCCGATCGGCCTGCTCATTGGCTTGCTGGTCTCCGGTTTTACCCCGACCTATGCGGCAGTGATCGGTATTGCTGCCGTCATTGCCTCCAGCTGGCTAACGCAAAACCGCATGGGGCCGCGTGCCGTGGTTGAGGCGCTGGCGCTTGGCACCAAAAACATGGTGCTAACAGCGGTGTTGCTCTGCGCCGTTGGGCTGGTTGTGAACGTGATAACCACAGCGGGTGTCGGCAATACTTTCAGCCTGATGATCGCCAGCTGGTCAGGGGGCAATATTCTGATTGCCCTCACATTGGTGGCATTGGCGAGCCTCATTCTGGGCATGGGCCTGCCGGTTACGGCGTCCTATATCGTGCTGGCAACCCTGTCAGCCCCCGCGCTGGCCGGGATGATCTCCGACAGGTTTGTGATTGACGC
>DFBP01000156.1 GCA_002366685.1 Rhodobacterales bacterium UBA3077
GGCGTTTTCGAGCATAAAGTCACGAACGAAATTACCGTTCTGGATGTCGGTTAGAACGTCTTTCATGCGCTGTTTGGTTTCGGCATAGGGCAGAACCCGTGGGCCGGAAACATATTCACCGTATTCAGCGGTGTTGGAGATCGAGTAGTTCATGTTGGCGATGCCGCCTTCATAGATTAGGTCCACGATCAGCTTGGTCTCGTGCAGGCACTCGAAATAGGCCATTTCGGGCTCGTAGCCGGCTTCAACGAGGGTTTCAAAGCCCATGCGAATAAGTTCAACGATGCCGCCGCAAAGCACGGCTTGCTCGCCGAACAGGTCGGTTTCACATTCCTGGCGGAAGTTGGTTTCGATGATGCCGGAGCGGCCGCCGCCGATGGCAGAGCAGTAGGATAGACCGATTTCCATGGCTTTGCCGGAGGCATCGGTGTCAACGGCTACAAGACATGGCACGCCGCCGCCTTTGGTGAATTCGCCGCGCACTGTGTGGCCGGGGCCTTTGGGGGCCATCATGATCACATCTACGCCGTCTTTCGGGTCGATCAGGTTGAAGTGCACGTTGAGGCCGTGCGCAAAGGCAATGGCTGCGCCTTCGCGGATATTGTCTTTAACGTATTTGTTATAGGTTTCCGCTTGCAGTTCATCCGGCATGGTGAACATGATCAGGTCACACCAGGCAGCGGCTTCGGCAATGCCCATAACTTTAAGGCCTTCGCCTTCGGCTTTGGCTTGGGACGGGGAGCCTTCGCGCAGAGCTACCACAACGTTTTTAGCGCCGGAGTCGCGCAGGTTGAGGGCGTGGGCGTGGCCTTGGGAGCCGTAGCCGAGGATGGCGACGTTCATGTCTTTGATCAGGTTGATATCGCAATCGCGGTCGTAAAATACGCGCATGGGTTTTTTCCTTGTTGGTTGAAACTGGGGATAGCATAGCGGGAGTTTGGAGAAATACCCTTTGAATATCGACATTTTCTCGGATATTACGGTAAATATATGCAGCAATTAGCAAAAAGACGTGATAATCATGCAGGTGGATGATGTGGATCGAAGGATACTTCGACACCTTCAGGAAGATGGCAGTCTCACGATGTCCGAACTCGCGGAGCGGGCGGGGCTCAGCAGCGGAGCCTGTTGGAGGCGCGTGGAGAAACTGGAGGTGGCCGGAGTGATTGTTGGCCGCGAAGTGGTGCTGGATTACCGCGCGATGGGCTATGCAGTTGAGGTTTTCCTCCGCATCACACTGGACAAAACCCGAAGTAATGCTTTTGACGAGTTTATAGCTGCGGCCCAAAAAATACCGGAAGTGGGGGCAATACAAACTCTGCTCGGGCGGGTGGATATCCGCATGGATGTGCGGGCGCGGGATTTGGCGCATTATCAGGAGATATATAAAGGGCGAATTTTGGGATTGCCGCATATCAATGATGTTGAGGCCTTGATGCTGATCTCCGAAGTAAAAAACACAGAGGCGCTGCCGATATGATGGAACTGGATGACAAAGATCGCGCGATTATCCGTGTGCTAAAAGGTGACGGTGGATTGAACGCTGGTGAAGTGGGGAAAGCCATTGGGCTGACACAACCCGCGGCTTGGCGGCGGATAAAACGGTTGGAACAGGGGGGCGTGATATTGGGCCGCCGTGTGCAGCTTAACAAGGGGGCGCTCGGGTTTGATGTGGTGGTTTATCTGGGTGTAAAACTGGCAGCCAAAGGGCGGGTTGGCCTTGAGGATTTTGAGCGGGCGGTTTGTGCGATCCCGGAAGTGCAATTGGTGCAGCATGTGCTTGGGATTTATGATTACCGCCTGAAGGTGGTCGCGCGGGATCTTTCGGATTTCGAGCGGATTCTCAGGCGGCGGATAATGACTTTGCCCGGGGTGGGCGAGGTGGAAAGCAATGTGATGCTTTCGGAGGTTGGATAGGGGCTGCCGCCCCTCTGGGCTCTGCCCATTCACCCTGCGAGTATTGGGGCAAAGAAGAGGCTAAAGGGTAACGACAACCTTACCCGTGGACTTTCGGGATTTGAGGAGGGCGAGGGCCTCGTTGGCCTGAATGAGCTGTAGGGTGTGGCTGATATGGGGTTTGAGGGCGCCGGATTTGTAGATTTCAAAGAGGTCCGCAAAACTTTGGGTGAGTTTTTCCGGGGCGAAAACTGTATAGCCGCCCCAATAATAGCCAATGACAGTAATGTTTTTGACCAACAGGATGTTGGCAGGGATTTGCGGGATGTCTCCTGAGGCGAAGCCAAGCGGCAGAATGCGGGCGAGGGGATTGCAGGCGCGCAGGGCGGCTTTGAATTGGTCGCCGCCAACCGGGTCATAGACGACATCGGCGCCGCCCAGTGATTTGACGATTTCACGTATGTCGTCTGTTTCGCTGTTAATTATGTGGTCAGCGCCCGCTTCTTTACAAATGGCGAGCTTTTCTGTCGAACGCGCGACAGCGATGACTTTGGCTCCCATCAGTTTGCCGAGTTCGACGGCCGTTAGGCCAACACCGCCTGAAGCGCCAAGCACAAGCAGGGTTTCGTCCTTTTGCAGCTGCGCACGTTCGAGTGCGAGGTGGCTGGTGCCATAGGCCACGAGGAACGCCGCGACTTCTTCGTTTGACATTCGGTCAGGTACCGGAACACAGCGGTCGGCTTGAAGGCAGGCATATTCGGCGAGCCCGCCGCTGCCACCATAGGCACCGATACGGGTGCCGATTGAGGGAGAAGTAACGCCTTCACCAAGGGCTTCGATTGTGCCGCAAATCTCCATGCCGGGCGTGAAGGGGAGGTCAAATTTTTCCTGGTATTTACCTTCCACAATCAGCGTGTCGCCGAAGTTGATCCCGCAAGCGTGGACGCGGACCAAAACCTCACCTTTTGCTGGGGTTGGTTTGGGGATATCGACCAGTTCCATGGGCTCACCGAGGGTATGGATTTGCATGGCTTTCATTGTGATCTCCCTTGTGTTTGCCCTGTTTTGACGCGGGGAGTGATTAAAAGGCAAGGGTGATCTTGCTTTGCGTTCCATAATTTTGTATTGGGGCGGGGAAACGGGGAGAGTCATGCAGGCTCGCCCCGCATTTTTTTTGAAAAGGCCGGAAACATGGATTTGCGAAACGTCGCGATTATTGCCCACGTGGACCACGGGAAAACGACTCTTGTGGACGAAATGCTCAAACAGTCGGGGATATATCGCGACAATGAAGCGACTCAGGAACGGGCGATGGACAGCAATGACCTCGAACGTGAGCGCGGGATCACAATTTTGGCGAAGGCGACTTCGGTTTTGTGGAAAGGCACGCGGATCAACATTGTTGACACCCCCGGTCACGCTGACTTTGGTGGCGAAGTTGAGCGCATTCTGTCGATGGTTGACGGTGTTGTGCTGCTGGTGGATGCCGCCGAAGGGCCAATGCCGCAAACCAAGTTTGTGACCTCCAAGGCGCTGGCGCTGGGCTTGAACCCGATTGTTGTGATCAACAAGGTTGATAAGCCAGACGGTGACCCCGACGCAGCGCATGACAAATGTTTTGACCTGTTCGCCAATTTGGATGCCAATGATGATCAGTTGGACTTTCCGATGCTTTATGCATCAGGCCGCGCTGGTTGGGCAGACAAAGAGTTGGACGGCCCCCGTGAAAACCTGAATGATCTGCTGGACCTGATTATCGAGCACGTGCCGGCGCCAAAACAGATCGAGCATAAAGACGAGCCTTTCCGGATGCTGGCAACTACTTTGGGGGGCGATGCCTTCCTTGGACGACTGCTGACCGGGCGAGTCGAAAGTGGTGTGGCAAAAGCGGGGGATAACATCAAGGCGATGTCTCGCGAGGGTGAGCTGATCGAGAACTTCCGTGTTACGAAGGTGCTGGCCTACCGAGGTTTGGATCAGGTTGCGATTGATCAGGCGGAAGCGGGGGATATCGTTTCTGTCGCGGGTATGACAAAGGCGACCGTGGCTGACACGCTATGTGATAAGTCCGTTTCCGAGGCCATTCCCGCGCAGCCAATTGATCCGCCAACCATTACGGTAACTTTTGGGATTAACACCTCACCTCTCGCCGGGCGTGACGGGGATAAAGTGCAATCGCGCGTTATTCGGGACCGGCTGATGAAAGAAGCCGAATCCAACGTTGCGATCAAAGTGACTGATTCACCGGGTGGCGAGGCCTTTGAGGTTGCCGGTCGTGGCGAGCTGCAAATGGGTGTTTTGATTGAGAATATGCGCCGTGAGGGCTTTGAGCTTTCGATCTCCCGCCCACGGGTGCTGTTTCGGGAAATTGACGGGCAGCGGATGGAGCCGATCGAAGAGGCAACCATTGACGTGGATGACGAATTTACCGGCGCAGTGATTGAAAAGCTCACACAGCGCAAAGGTGAAGTTGTTGAAATGCGCCCGGGCGGCGCTGGTAAAACCCGGATCGTTGCGCATGTGCCTTCACGCGGGTTGATCGGCTATCACGGCCAGTTTTTGACAGACACACGCGGGACCGGGGTTATTAACCGGGTATTCCACGAATGGGCGCCCTTCAAGGGTAAGATCGAAGGCCGCCGTGCGGGTGTGCTGATTTCAATGGAAGACGGCGCTTCTGTACCTTATGCGATTTTCAATCTGGAAGACCGCGGCAAATTCTTTATTGGCGCTCAGGAACAGGTTTATCAAGGTATGATCATCGGCGAGCATAATCGCCCGAATGACCTTGAGGTTAACCCGCTGAAGGGGAAAAAGCTCAGCAACGTACGGGCGAGTGGGAAAGATGATGCTGTCACCTTGACGACACCTGTACGTATGAGCCTAGAAGAGGCAATCGCCTACATTGATAACGACGAACTTGTGGAAGTGACCCCTCACAATATCCGGATGCGTAAGCGCCACTTGGACCCGAACGAGCGCAAAAGAGCGGCCAAAACCTTGGAAGGTTAGCGGATTCGCAAAATGCAAAACACGTTCAGATTGCAAACGAACCGAAATTGCATTTTGCAAATACCTTATGGTTGCGAAGATCACAACTTTGTGATAAAGGTGTCATGCGCCTGCAAATAAAGGCTTTTCCTCAATTGTCTCTTTATGAGTGAGGATGGCCCGATTTGTGCACCTTATAGGTATAGAAAATAATATTGGAGTGAAAGTCAAATGAAACACCCTGTAGATGTACATGTCGGAAAACGTGTTCGCCATCGTCGCTGGATGGTCGGAATGACACAGCAGCAGCTGGGCGAGGCCGTTGGAATTAAATTCCAGCAGATTCAAAAATACGAAACCGGTATGAACCGGGTCAGCGCTTCTCGCCTTTGGGACATCGCTCACGCTCTTGATGTAGACGTGCGGTTTTTCTTTGAGGGAATCGAAGAAGGCGTAACAGACTCCGCACCTGAAGAGGCTACCACGGTCGAAGGCAAAAATATGCAGGGTGACCTGCTAGCGGATAAGGAAGCGCTGGAACTCGTGCGCTCCTATTACGCTATTCCGGAAAACCAGCGGCGGCGCTTGTTTGACCTCGCTCGTGTGTTGAGTGATGTAGCCTAAGCTGTCATATTGACCTAGGCACTAAACTATGAAACCTCCGTCTGGCAACAGTCGGAGGTTTTTTTATGGATATTGGCGAAGCGCTACAACAAGAACTGAGCGATGTGGCCAGCGAGATAGCTGAAGCTGCTCGCGTGGTTACGCTTCGCTATTTCAGAAATTCCGCTTTGGCGGTGGACAACAAGGAAACCAAAGGCTTTGATCCGGTAACAATTGCCGACCGGGAGGCCGAGCAGGCGATGCGAGATGTATTGGCAAGAAAAAGACCCGACGACGCCATTTTTGGCGAGGAGTTTGGACGCACCAAAGGTAGCAGCGGGTTAACATGGTTATTGGACCCGATAGACGGCACGCGAGCTTTCATCAGCGGCGCGCCAAGCTGGGGTGTTTTGATCGGGCTGGATGCCGGCCATGGCCCGGTCCTTGGTATAATAGACCAACCTTTTACCGGCGAGCGGTTCTCGGGCGGATTCGGCAAGGCCATTTGGGAGCGGGGCGGTGAGCGGCGCGGAATTTCTGTCCGTGCATGTGAAGGGCTGGAGAATTCCATATTAATGACAACTTTTCCAGAGGTTGGCACTGCGAAGGAGCGTGCCGCTTTTGAGGCCGTGTCCGGGCAATGCCGCTTAACCCGCTACGGACTTGATTGTTATGCATATGCACTATTGGCAATGGGGCAGGTCGACCTCGTGATCGAGGCGGGGCTAAATGCTTATGACGTGCAGGGGCCAATTGGCGTGGTGCAGGGCGCAGGCGGAATCGTAACCGATTGGCAAGGTAATCCGGCCCATGAAGGTGGGCAAATTATTGCAGCTGGCGATGAACGCGCGCATGCACAAGCTTTGGAATTGTTGAACGTGGTTGGCTAATCATTAACTCAGGTTGACGTGGCTAGAAACGTGTCAATTTCCGCCCAGCTATGGTTCAGGATGTCTGGCGTTTCCATCCATATTTCATGGCGGGCCCCCGGGATTTCAACCAGTTTTCCATTTGAAAAGCGGGTTTTTTGTTGCTTGATTGTATTTGCGTTTACGATGGATTCATCACCACCCACAAATGTGAGAGTCGGGAGGTCTGGCATGGAAGCAGCGGCAAGATTTTTCATCTCGTCGATGGCGGCTTTAAGCCAGCGAAAAGACGGGGAGCCAAGGGCGAGATCTGGCTGGGCGACGATCTGCTTTCGCATATAATGCCAGTGGTCTTCATCGTTGGTCAAATCGTTACCCTCAAAGGGTTCGCGGGTTAAATAGTATCCTTTCGGCTGGCCCGGCAGCATTTTTTCGCCGATGCCAAGGCCAACACCAAGGCTTGCAATAAGCGGTGCGAGGAACCTGTCTGCGCCCTGTAAGTTTAGCCCCCACATCGGAGCTGAAAACACAGCGGCGCTGAAGTCTTCCCTGTCCAGCAACGCGCGCAATCCGATGCAGCCGCCCATTGAATGGGCAAACAAAGTAAGCGGTCCGCTGATTTCCGAGACAACGGGGTGCGAGAGCACCGCATCCAAATCTTGCTGATATTCGGAAAAATGGGAAACGTGGCCGATTTCGGTATTGTCGTTCAGCCTGTCCGCAAGGCCTTGGCCGCGCCAGTCGATCACAACAACCGAGAAGCCACGCTTTACCAGCTTGCGCGCCATGCGTCCGTATTTTTCGAGGCACTCGGTACGTCCTGGAAAAACCACCGCCACGCCGCGATCACCACCGGGCCAAAGCACAAACCGGCTTCTGGTTCCGTCTTTGGCACGCACAAAATATGCCCTGCCATTTTCGGGCCCTTCGGCAATATCGGAAAAAAGCGGGGCGGGTTCCATCAGGTCAGCAAAGAACCGAGCTTCATGGCCATTCCCATATCCCCGTCGACCGAGATTTTACCCGACATAAAGGCGCTGGTGGGGTTTAAATCTCCGGCCAAAAGGTCTTGAAAAATGCTTGCGTCAGCGCTGATTGTGCAATCGGCCTCGCTGTCGTCAATGGAGGCGCCGTTTTCGTCTATCCGAATCGCGCCTGCACCTTCGATTTCGAATTTGATCGAACCTTCGATGCCGTCACCACCAAGCTTGTCGGCCAAGGCTTTTACGGCTGTATCTAGAATTTCACTCATGGGGATCTCCGTTTGATTGTTTTGTCAATGCTAGGAGATTCCCGGCAGAATCAAAACCATTTGTTGCGGGTTCCCTCGCGTCAGAGATGGGCAAACACGCAATAGTGAGCGGATTTTGGCCTTTGGGCTTGGGTTTTATGGTGAGAACCCCTAGGTTTCGGGCATGAGACTTTTGATTTTCCTGTTGGTATTTGGTTTTTCAGGTGGTGCGTTCGCTGCGCAGCCCGGACTTGGTTTTGGAGAAAATGACCGGCTAGACGAACTTTTTACCGAAATGCAGAGCGTAGAGGGCGAAGGGGCGGCCAGTGCGGAACGGGAGGCTTTGCGGATATTTCGTCAATCCGGTTCCGCTGCGATGGACCTGCTTCTGGCACGAGGATATGCAGCCCTAGACGTTGATGATCTAGAGATGGCTATCTGGCATTTCTCGGCTCTTATCGACCACGCGCCGGACTTTGCAGAGGCGTATAATGCGCGCGCGACGGCGTTCTTCCTGCTGGGCAGCTATGGGGAATCAATGGCTGATATTGGCACAACACTGGCGCTAAACCCGCGCCATTTCGGAGCGCTTTCCGGCATGGGAACCCTGCAAGAAGAACTCGGCCATTTTGATAATGCTCTTATTGCCTACAAAGCGGCGCTGGCCCTCAATCCTCATTCTCCCGAGCTTGCTGAATCTGTTAAGCGGGTTGAAGATGCCCACAGCCTGTTGCATTAGGCAGAGAACCGATTTTACCCGAGATAAATGATGCGAGAAATTACGGCTGTATTGGGCCCGACCAACACCGGTAAAACCCACTATGCGATCGAGCGGATGCTCGGTCACCAAACCGGAATCATCGGTTTACCGCTGCGTTTATTAGCGCGGGAGGTTTTTGACAAAGTCGTTGCTTTGCGCGGGCAGGGCGCGGTGGCGCTGCTGACCGGTGAAGAACGGATCGTACCACCCAAAGCGCGCTATTGGGTGTGCACCGTTGAAGCCATGCCCGTGGGAATGGCTGCCGATTTTGTTGCAATTGACGAAATTCAACTCTGCGCTGACCCCGATCGCGGCCACATTTTCACGCAGCGCCTGCTCCACAGCCGTGGCCGCGCCGAAACCCTGTTTATGGGCGCAAGCTCAATGCGGGCGCGGATTGAGAGCTTAGTGCCAGACGCACGGTTTCTGTTTCGCGAGCGGTTCTCGGAGCTAAAGTATTCGGGTGAGAAGAAGATCAGCCGAATGCCCGGGCGGGCGGCCATTGTCGCGTTTTCGGTGGAGAACGTGTATGCCATTGCCGAGCTAATTCGTCGCCAGAAAGGGGGCGCTGCTGTGGTGATGGGCGCGCTGAGCCCGCGCACACGCAATGCGCAGGTCGAGATGTACCAAAACGGCGAGGTTGACTACCTCGTGGCGACCGATGCCATTGGTATGGGGTTGAATCTGGATATCAGCCATGTTGCTTTTGCCGGGCTCTCCAAGTTTGACGGGCGGCGGATGCGGTATTTAATGCCCAACGAACTGGCCCAGATTGCCGGGCGGGCAGGGCGCTATATGGAGAACGGGACCTTCGGGGTCACGGGGGAAGCCCATGGGTTGGAGCCGGAATGGGTGGACGCGATAGAAAACCACCGCTTTGCTCCGATCCGCAAGCTGGAATGGCGCAACCCCAAGCTTGAGTTTGGCTCCGCCAAGCTGCTCGTTGCTTCGCTAGAGCGAAGTCCGGATGATCCTGAATTGGTGCGCGCCCGCGAAGCTGATGACCTTAGCGCCCTCAAGGCGCTAAACGCGATGCCGGAAGTCGTGGACCGCGTGAAAGGCGCCCCTGAAGTGCGGCGCTTGTGGGAGGTTTGCCAGGTGCCGGATTTCCGCAAGCTTGCTGGCGGGGAGCATGTCGCTTTGCTGGCACAGATCCACGCACATCTTAGCAATGGGTGCATTGAGGAAGACTGGCTGGCCAAGCAGGTTAAATCTATCGACAATGTTGAAGGTGGCATTGATCTGCTTTCCAAAAGGCTAGCTTTTATTCGCACTTGGACTTACGTTGCACAGCGCAAGGATTGGCTGGCCGACGTTACCTATTGGCGAGACGCAACCCGCGCGATAGAAGATAGGTTGTCGGATGCGCTACATGCGCGACTGACCCAGCGATTCGTTGACCGGCGCACCAGTGTTTTGATGCGGCGGTTGAAGCAAAAGGAGAGGCTCTTGGCCCAAGTAAGTGAAAACGGCGATGTGACCGTTGAAGACCAGTTTATCGGTAAACTGGAGGGGTTCCGGTTTTTGCTGGACCCGAAAGCAAGTGATCAAGAGGCCAAGACCTTACGCGCCACCGCGCTGGCGGCATTGCAGCCCGTGTTTAACATCCGCTCGGATAAAATGTATAACGCGCCGGATACCGAATTTGACTTCACCGAGCAGGGCGGCCTGATGTGGGGCGAAAGTGCTGTTGGGAAACTGGTTGCGGGGGCAGACGCGCTTAGCCCGCAAATCGAAGTCTTTGTAGATGAAGAAGCCGGGCCGGAAGTGGCTGAAAAGGTGCGCCGCCGGTTGGGCCATTGGATTGAACGCAAAATTGCCGCTCTATTTGAGCCACTTCTTGCGATCAAAAATGATGAGACCCTGACAGGTTTGGCGCGGGGAGTCGGGTTCCAGATTGTTGAAGCGCTAGGGGTTATCCCGCGTTCCGAGATAGCCAAAGACATCAAAGACCTTGATCAGGACGCCCGCGCAACCCTGCGCAAACACGGTGTTCGGTTTGGCCAATTCACCATTTTTCAGCACCTCATGCTAAAACCGGCACCAACCCGTATGCGGTTGGTGCTTTGGTCGCTTCAAACCGGGCTGGATGTGTTTCCTGAAGCGCCACCGCCGGGGTTGGTGACCGTGTCGGCCTTGAATGATGCGCCCGAGGGGTATTATGCCCGTGCTGGTTACCGGTTGGCAGGCGAACGGTCGGTGCGTATTGATATGCTCGAACGACTGGCGGATATGCTGCGCGGCTTGGATAGCCGTGGTGGCTTTGAGGCGAACGCGGATATGTTGTCGATTACGGGTTTGACCCTTGAGCAATTTGCTAATTTGATGGCGGGTCTGGGTTATTCGTCTGAGCGCGGGGAGCGGGCAAAAACAAAGCCGGAACCGGAAAACGAGATGCCGGTTGAAACGCCCGATGCGGAGGTTGCAACCGATCAAGAAAAGCCCGAGGCCAAAGCGGAAGAACAACCCGCGGATGGGGATGCACCCGCTGAGGAAAAAGTAGACGAGGTTGAGGTTTTCTATACCTTCCGTTGGGCGGCAAAGCCGCGCACGCAAGGACCACGGGGCGGGAAGCGCTTTGAGGGCCAAGGCAAAGGTAAGCCAAAAGGCAAGCGCGGCAAACCACAAGGCAAACGCCAGCCTTCAGCGCGCGCTCCAATCAAAGATAAACCGTTTGACCCTGATAACCCTTTTGCCGCACTCGCCGCGCTAAAGGCCAAAGATTGAGCGAAACCCTTCGGATAGATAAATGGCTTTGGCACGCACGGTTTTTTAAAACCCGCACTCTTGCGGCCAAAGTGGTTTCCGCTGGTCGCGTCCGGATTAATGCAGAGCGGATCAAAAAACCTTCGACAGGTGTAAAAACCGGTGACGGATTGAGCTTTATGCAGGGAAACACACTGCGAATCGTCCGTGTTGAAGGTTTGGGCACGCGGCGCGGCCCTGCGCCAGAGGCACAGGCGCTCTATCTTGACCTGACGCCCGAGGCGGAAACCTCGTCCAAGCCCGTGGCTGAAAGGGTCGGGACCCGCCCGACCAAAAAGGATCGGCGGGCGATTGATGCAATCCGGCACACGCCCTCTTGAATCCTGTGCAATCGGGGCCTAATAAGCGCTAAACGGATTTTCTGTATGACCCTCATGACGGGTATAACCATGAGCAACGAGGCAAAGAGATGACCTATATCGTCAACGATGCGTGTATCGCGTGCAAATATACTGACTGCGTAGAGGTATGTCCGGTGGACTGCTTTTATGAAGGTGAGAACATGCTGGTGATCCACCCTGACGAGTGTATCGACTGCGGCGTTTGCGAGCCGGAATGCCCGGCCGATGCCATCCGTCCTGACACCGAGCCAGATGCCGAAAAGTGGGTTGAGTTCAACCGAAAGTATTCCGAAATGTGGCCGGTGATTATCGAACAGAAAGACCCGTTGCCGGATGCTGACGATCGCGATGGTGAAGAGGGCAAGCTCGAGAAATATTTCTCGGAAAAACCCGGTGAAGGCAGCTAAGCGCGCCTATTCTTAACCAGAGAGATAAATTTCAGGGCTGACCCTTCTTTTCGGGTCAATTTTGTGTTATCTTGTCGTGTAACAATTCGGCCAGTCATAAGGAGCTTTCCGGGCTTTGCGCACGGAAACAAGACCTCAGCACTAAAACCGGAAATACTTTCGCGGGTTACATTGTGACCTTGAGTGCATATGTGTGACGCGGGCGAATAATAACAGGAATGTAACAGAATATGAGTAAGTCTAAAAACCAGCTTGATTTTGCAACCGGCCAGTTTGTGGTTTACCCCTCACACGGGGTTGGAAAAATCACCGAGGTTGAAACGCAAACAATTGGTGAGGAAGTCCTCGAAATGTTTGTGATTTTCTTTGAAAAAGAGAAAATGACCCTGCGTGTGCCAACGCAAAAAGCGATACTCGTTGGAATGCGGGCACTTTCTAGCCCCGATCTTGTGGCTAAATGTATGAAAACTCTCGGTGGGCGGGCGCGGGTTAAGCGCGCTATGTGGTCTCGTCGGGCGCAGGAATACGAGCAAAAGATCAATTCGGGGGATCTGATCTCAATTGCCGAAGTTGTCAGAGATTTGCATCGCAATGACGACCAGCGCGAGCAATCTTACTCTGAACGCCAACTCTATGAAGCAGCGCTAGAGCGGTTGACCCGCGAGGTGACCGCCGTGGATGCGCAAGGGGAAGATGCGGCACAGCGTAAAATTAGTGATATTCTGGATGCCCGCGTGGCCCCTGTGCCAGCCGAAACCGAAACACCGGCGGCCTAAATAGAACGGCTAATTGGGGGGCTCCGGTCGCCGTCAGTTTTGTTAAAGTACGGCCAAGCCTATTATTTCGGCACTTTGCTGGGTGGCACCTAATACGTCACCCGTCTGCCCTCCGAATTGCTTATGTGCCAGATAAGCGA
>DFBP01000125.1:0-1761 GCA_002366685.1 Rhodobacterales bacterium UBA3077
CTCAGGTCGACCGTTGGCACGTTGGCCACGGTAAAGGGCAGCAGCGCCGCCTCTTTTAATCCCTTGCCGTAAATCTCCAGAATGTCCCCGGCCCCAAAATCCTGCACCGAGGTCACTTTGCCGAGCTCGGCCCCGCCAGTATCCAGCACAATCAGCCCGATCAGATCCGAGTGGTAGTATTCATCATCCGGCAGGTTCGGCAGATCTTCGCGCCGGGCATAAAGCTTGGTGCCGCGCATTGCATCCGCCGCTTCCTTGCTGGTAACCCCCGCCAGATGTGCGCCAAAGCCACCTTTGACGCTACGAGTCAGCTTGATTTCAAAGCTGTCGCCAGCTTCGGTCACAAGCGGGCTATAATCCGCAATCGCTTCAGGGTCAGCACAAAAGGACTTCAGGCGCACTTCGCCGCGCACCCCGAAAGCACCCATTATAGCCCCCACGCAAATTAATTTCTCATCCATCTATCGCTCCTCAATATCCGCCAAAAGCGGATCCCGTTCTTCCCATTTGGCTTTTTCCAGCTCGGGGGTCTGGCTGGTTTCCACCGGCCAGCCCACACATAGGTAGGCCACCAGCGCCCAGCCCTCGGGGGCCTCCAGATCAGCGGCCACCTGTGCCGGATCAAGGATCGAAACCCAGCCCACGCCAAGCCCGTGCGCCCGCGCTGCCAGCCAAAAATTCATAATCGCCGAAACCACCGAATAGCGCCGCGCCTCGGGCATGGTTCCCGCGCCCAGCCCCGCGCCTTTGTCGGTGCCATCATCGCAAAAAACTGCGAGCTGCACCGGCGCGTCGCGCATCCCGCTCAGTTTCAACCCGGCATAAATCTTGGCACGCTCGCCGCTATAGCCCTGTAGGGCTTGCTCATTTGCGGCTTCAAAATTCGCCAGTGTTTTGGCGCGCGCTTCGGGGGATTTCACTGAAATCAACCGCCAAGGCTCGGAGAGCCCAACCGAGGGTGCCAGCCGAATAGCCTCCAGCACCTTTTCCAAAAGCTCGTCAGGCACGGGCCTATCTGCCTGAAAGTGGCGCACATCGCGCCGCCAGCTCATGAGATCGTGCAGTTGCTCACAAAACTCGGCGGGAAATTCTTTCATCCATAGGCCCCTTCAATCAAGGCATAGTCCTCTGCCGAAATCTCGAACAACGAGCGGCGGAAGGCCATGCCCCAATATTTCGGGTTGCTCACAAATGCGAGGTCTTCTAGCAGGGGTTTAACCGGCGTGCGCGCAAATATATCGGTCTGCGCGGGGCGGACCCAGCCAGGGTTGCCATCAAAATCCACCTCGTAAGGATCGCCTTCCAGCACCGTGCCCAGCGCCACAAAGGCCTGCACCACCGCGCCTTCTTTATAGCCCTCACGCGGGCCATAATACGCAAAACGATCCCCCGGGCTCTGTCGGGAGATCGCTTGTTTTTTACCATGGGAAAAGGCGCAAAAACCGCGGTCCTTGCCGATTTCGGCGTGTTTCGCCCCAACGACTCCGATCCAGTATCTGGTCATTTGCGCCCCTCCATAGCTTATTCTTCAGCAGCAGCCTCGGCTGGTGCCGCTGCGGCTTCGGCAGCTTCAGCCACTTTAGCCGCTTTTTCTTCAGCGCGCTCAACAGCCGCTTTGTGCGGGGCACCCTTTTTAGGGTTGCTGCGGGATTTCTTCTCGATCACGCCAGCCGCTTCCAAAAAGCGCGACACACGGTCGGTCACTTCTGCGCCGTGGCTCATCCAGTGGTTCACACGATCAAGGTCGATCTTTACGCGCTC
>DFBP01000125.1:1790-2758 GCA_002366685.1 Rhodobacterales bacterium UBA3077
CCATCGCGCGGCATGCGGCTGTCCGCCACAACGATGCGATAGAAAGGGCGTTTTTTGGAGCCGCCGCGGGCGAGCCGGATTTTAGTAGACATTTTGTTTCTCCTTAAGATGTCTGGGGTGGTGGGGTTCAGTCCACCTATATTTCGTTGTTCTTGATACTCTTGTGATGCCTGATGACCTCATCGATGACGAAGTTCAGGAATTTCTTGGCAAATTCGGGGTCTAGCTTGGCTTTACCTGCCAATTCTTCCAGCCGCGCGATTTGCGTGGCTTCACGTGCCGGATCGGAAGCGGGCAGATCGTGCTCCGCCTTCAACTTGCCCACTGCCTCAGTGTGCTTGAACCGCTCACCAAGCGTATAAACAAGGATCGAATCCAGCCGGTCAATGCTCTCGCGATGGCCTTTCAGGATGTCAGCCGCTTTGATCTGGTCAGGGGTCATTGTATGGCCTCCGGTGCAGGGTGGCGATAGATCACGGAGGGCTTGCCGGAAGGTGAGGTCCAATCTTGCTCATATTGCGCGCCCAGCCTTTTGGCGAGCGCGATTGAGCGGGTATTATCAGGCGCGATTGTGCTAATAAGGCTATCCCAATTTTGGATATTATAAGCGTAATCTAGTAAAAATGCTGACGCCTCATAAGCAAAACCTTTGCCCTCAAAACCGCCAAAAACCAGCCAAGCCAGTTCGCGGCCTAGCCAGCCTTCAGGGTTAAAAAACCCGAAGCGCCCAACAAGCTCTCCGGTGGATTTCTCCTCAGCGTGCCACATGCCGTAGCCGCGCAGTTGCCAATGGCCAAGCACAATCGCGAGGCTTTTCCAGGCGTCACTGCGGCTCAGTGGCCCACCCGCGAATCTGGCACGATCACTGGCTTTGAAGGCCGCATAGGCCTCAAAGTCGTCCGCACAGGGCGCGCGGAGCGTAAGGTGCTCAGTCTCTAAGGTGGGGATGGAGATCATTTCTTTTTCCC
>DFBP01000125.1:2863-3231 GCA_002366685.1 Rhodobacterales bacterium UBA3077
TTCATCAGCTTGTTGAGCTCCGAAACTTCCATGCCCGCGCCCTTGGCGATCCGCTTTTTGCGGCTGGCTTGCAGTAGCTTGGGGTTGGCGCGCTCGCGCTTGGTCATCGAGTTGATCAGGGCGATCTGGCGTTTGAGAACGCTATCATCCATGCCCGAGGCATCCATCTGCTTTTTCATTTTGCCCATGCCGGGCATCATGCCCATCACGCCTTCCATGCCACCCATCTTTTGCATCTGCTCCAGTTGGGATTTGAGGTCGTTCATATTGAACTGCCCCTTCTGGAAGCGCTTCATCATGCGCTCGGCCTGCTCGGCCTCAATGGTTTCCTGCGCTTTTTCGACTAGGCTGACGATATCACCCATGCC
>DFBP01000125.1:3311-3928 GCA_002366685.1 Rhodobacterales bacterium UBA3077
GCCGCACCGCCGCGCCCGTCGCCGTCCATCCGCGTGAGCACCACGCCCGAAACCCCGATCCGCTCATCGAAGTTTTCGGCAGTGTGCACCGCATCCTGGCCGGTCAACCCGTCCACGACCAAAAGCGTTTCGCGCGGCTTGGTGGCCTCGCGCACCGCTTCGACCTCGGTCATCAGAGCGTCATCAATTGAGAGCCGGCCTGCGGTATCGAGCATAAAGACATCGTAGCCGCCCAAAGTGGCTTGCTGCTTGGCCCGCGTGGCGATCTGCACGGCGGTCTGGCCCGCCACAATCGGCAATGTATCCACACCGATCTGCGCCCCCAGCACCGCAAGCTGCTGCTGCGCCGCTGGCCGGTAAATATCGAGCGAGGCCATCAGCACCCGCTTATTATCTTTTTCTTTCAGCCGCTTGGCGAGTTTGGCCGTGGTTGTGGTTTTACCCGAACCCTGCAAGCCAACCATCAAAATCGGCGCTGGCGGATTATCCACCTTCAGGTTGCCCGCTTCAGCATCATCCCCTGCCAATACCGAGATCAGCTCGTCATGGACGATTTTAACAACCTGCTGTCCTGGCGTGATCGACTTGGTAACCGCCTGCCCCTCGGCCTTGGCCTG
>DFBP01000164.1:0-8948 GCA_002366685.1 Rhodobacterales bacterium UBA3077
GAAACCGACATTTTCTCGCACTAATGGCCCGAGGCTACGGCACATATTCACGCGTTGTCGCGTGGCTTAAAATCATGCTGCCATTGTTGGCGCTGGCGGTGCTGGCGACTGTGTTTCTCGTCACATCCGATGACAGTTTCGAAGCCGGGTTTTCCTTTAGTCAGGCCGATCTGGACACATTGGAGGCTGGCAGTTTTTTGCATAAACCACAGCTCGACGGGGTTACCGAGAAGGGTGAGCCCTTTCATCTGATCGCCGAAAAAATTGCACCGCAGGCCGATAACCCGAATCTTGTTGTTGTTTCCACGCTTTCCGGCACGTTTATCTTTGAAGATGGGACCCGGATTCAACTCGATGCCGAAAGCGCCCTTTTGGATATAAAGGCGCAAACGGTTTATCTGGAGCAAGGCGGGCAAATCCAGACATCGGACGGCAATGATGCAAACGTCGAATCCCTGCTGGCTAATCTCTCGACGGGCGAGATGACGGGTTCGGGTATCATTGCAGACGGCCCGTTGGGGCGCATTTCTGCCACAAGGTTTAGGATAGATACAGATGAATCGGAAAACCGGGTGCTTTGGTTCGAAAATGACGTTAAGATGGTTTATGATCTGCAAAACGAAGGATAAAAAGCTATGAAATCTTTGGGGCTTTCGCTGGTTTTTAGCCTGTTTGCACTGGGTGCCTTTGCTCAGGGCGCGCAGGTTCCGTTTGGCTCGCTCACCTCGGGTGAAGCGCAACAAGTGGAAATCGCGGCGGATAGCCTTGCTATTGATCAAGCCACCAAAACGGCTGTTTTCAGCGGGGAAGTGGTTGCCGGAATGGGGGAACTTCGGCTTTCGGCTGACAGCGTTGAAGTCGTTTATGCGGAGGAAGGTAGCGTTGGTGCCGTACGGGCGCTTCGGGCAACGGGAAGTGTTATTTTTGTTTCCGGCGACGATAGCGCACAGGCCGACAGCGCCGTTTACAATCTGGTTGAGGGCGATGTGCTCATGGAGGGCAATGTCATATTGACCCAAGGGCAAAATGCGCTTTCAGGCGAACGTTTGCGCATTGATATCGATGCCGGCACCGCCTTGATGGAAGGCCGCGTGCAAACAATATTCCAGACGGAAGGCAACTAATGCCCGAACTTGAGATCAAAGACGGGAATGGCGGATTAATAATCCGTAATCTGGGAAAGAGCTATAAGAAGCGCCCGGTTTTGCGTGATGTATCCCTTGAGCTTCACCGCGGAGAAGTCGTGGCGCTGCTCGGGCCGAACGGCGCGGGCAAAACCACCTGTTTTTATGCCATCGCCGGACTTGTGAACCCCGATGCCGGGTCGGTCACCGTTGACAATATAGATATATCCTACCTGCCGATGTATCGCCGAGCCAAAATGGGGATCGGCTATTTGCCGCAGGAAGCGTCCATTTTTCGCGGGCTGTCGGTCGAAAAAAACATCTTGTCGATTTTGGAGCTTTCGGTGGAAGGGCGTCGGAAACAGCACCAGATGCTGGACGAGCTTCTGGCTGAATTTTCCATCACACATTTGCGCCAGGCCTCTGCGCTCGCGCTTTCCGGCGGGGAACGGCGGCGGGTTGAAATTGCGCGCTGCTTGGCTTCTCAGCCCAATTATGTGTTGTTCGATGAACCCTTTGCCGGGGTTGATCCGATCGCCGTTAACGAAATCCGCGAACTTGTTTCTCACCTAAAAGATCGCGGCATTGGTGTTTTGATAACCGATCATAATGTAAGAGAGACCTTGGAAATAGTCGACCGAGCCTATATTCTTCATGATGGAACCGTATTGATGAGCGGTACACCTGAAGAGGTGGTGCAGGATCAAAACGTTCGCCGGGTCTACTTGGGTGAACAATTTAGAATTTGACGCAATTTCGCGTCGTTCGGGGCGTGTATGGGAATTTCGCAACGCATAGATTTGAGGCAGCAGCAGCGACTGGCGATGACGCCGCGCCTGCAACAGGCGATCTATGTTTTGCAGCTGAGCGGCCCTGAGCTGGAAGCGTATATCGAAGCGGAGGCTGAAAAGAACCCGTTTCTGGAACTTCCCGCGTCTCGCTCCAGAAATGACGGATATACCGCACTGGATATGGTGGCCGGAGATATTTCGACGATAGATAACTTGCAAGGGCAGATCGGAATGATGAACCTGCCAAAGTTCACGGCATCGCTCGCGATGGCCTTGGCTGGTGAATTGGACGAAAGCGGATACCTTCGCACGCCTATTTTCGAGCTAGCCGACAGGCTAGGCACGAACACGACCGAAATTGAAGCCGCTATGTTGGCTGTTCAATCTTGTGAACCGGTCGGGATTGGCGCGCGGAACGTGGCCGAATGCCTTGAATTACAGCTAAAATCGAACAATCGGTTTGACCCTGTTATCGCGCAGGTGCTCCAAAAACTTGATCTTGTAGCCGACGGAAATATTGCATCCCTGGCAAAGCTGACTGGTGAATCCGA
This sequence comes from Rhodobacterales bacterium UBA3077, assembly GCA_002366685.1. Classification (GTDB taxonomy): domain Bacteria; phylum Pseudomonadota; class Alphaproteobacteria; order Rhodobacterales; family Rhodobacteraceae; genus UBA3077. The sequence continues at coordinate 2,467 of DFBP01000164.1, forward strand.
GAATTCGATTGTCGAAATTATCTCGGAAATTCGGGCGCTGAACCCGCGGCCGGGTGCGGAGCTCGGACCCGACCCCGTGGTTGATATTATCCCCGAAATCGAGGTCAAACCTGGTGAGCTTGGCATTTGGGATGTAGAGTTGATCGGAGACGCATTGCCGTCGGTTCTGGTCAATCAGACCTATGCGGCAGAGGTCTCGACAGGAGGCTCGGCCGCGCGTGAATTTGCACAGCAAAATCTTGAGGCAGCCAACTGGCTGATCCGCGCAATGGATCAACGGGCACAGACCATTCTGAAAGTCGCCAGTGCGATTGTTGCCCACCAGTTTGCGTGGTTTGAACAGGGTGATATTGCTATGCGCCCGCTGACCTTGTCGATGATAGCAGACGAAACCAGCGTGCACGAATCAACGGTGAGCCGGGTAACCGCTGGAAAGTACCTGATTTGTCGGACCGGCACCTATGAACTGAAACATTTTTTCTCCGCGCAAATCCAAGGAATTGACAAAGAATCCGAATTTTCTGCGTTAGGAACCCGCGCGCGCATTAAAGCCCTTATCGCGCAAGAAAGCCACCAAAATGTCCTTTCAGATGACGAAGTTGTAAAAATTTTGAGAGAAAGTGGAGTAGATATTGCGCGCCGCACCGTAGCGAAATATCGTGAGTCTATGGGGATCCCGTCTTCTGTTGTGCGCCGCAAAAAATTGGCGGTTCACAGAGGTTGACTTCCGCGTTACGCGGCCCTAGGTTCTGCGCCCTGTAGAACCGATACTTTTAGAAGCTCCGGCCATTTTGCCGGATCCAAATCGGGGAGATGATATGCAAATTCAGGTCAACGGAAAACATCTGGACGTGGGCACAGCCCTCACCACACATGTGAACGATCATTTGAGCGCAACTATCGGAAAATATTCCGATAGTCCGGTTGAAGCACACGTGACTTTTTCGAAAGACGGGCATGAATTTATCTGCGATGCCTCTGTCCACCTCTCGACCGGCCTTTTTGCACAAGCCAAAGGTCGCAATGACGAAATTTACGCGGCTTTTGATGCAGCGCTCCACCGCATGGAAAAACAGCTACGCCGCTATAAGCGCCGTTTGAAAGACCATCACAAAGACCGGGTCGACCCAATTGAAAGCATTGGCGCCCCGACCTTCGTGATCTCCTCAACCAAAGAAGAAGAAGAGCCCGAATCCCTTCAGCCTCTGATCGTGGCGGAAATGGAAACCAAGGTTCAGACACTTTCTGTTGGGGAAGCCGTGATGCAAATGGAACTGATGAGCGCTGAAATGCTCGTTTTCCGGAATGTGCAGCATGGCGGTGTGAATGTGGTTCACACCCGCGAAGACGGCAACATTGGCTGGATCGACCCGCGCAACAACAAATAGCGCTATACGACATTGAATTAGGTAGGGCCCGTTATGGAGCTGTCAAAATTTCTGTTGCCTGAAGCAATTATTGCTGACTCAAAAGCAGGTAGTAAAAAGCGCGTGTTACAAGATGCAGCCAATCGGGCATCCGAAATTTATGACCTGCCGGCGGGCAAGCTGCTGGCCGCTCTTCAGGCGCGTGAGCTCCTTGGCCCTACCGGTATGGGCAATGGCGTAGCAATCCCGCACGCACGCCTACCCGAAATACAGCATGTATCAGGTGTGTTTATGCACCTCGAATCCCCGGTTAATTTTGACGCGGTTGATCGCAAGCCGGTCGACCTTGTTTTTGTGTTATTCGCTCCCGAAGGCGCCGTGACCGACCACCTTAAATCGCTTGCGCGCGTTTCCCGAACCCTGCGCAACGACGCGACCTGCCAAAAGCTACGCTCGACCCGCGATGAGGCCGCCATTTATTCGATATTGATCGAAAACGAACAGTCACAAGCCGCTTAAGGCCGGGTATCCGAAGCGCTCGTAATCCGGCGCGTAAGCGGCTCGGGCGAGCGCTTCAATTTCATCATCGTAGATGTCCGACAGGGAAAATGAAAATTCCGTTTTCGGTTCCTCATGCCATCCAAACATGGGGGGCAGATCAAGCTTGTTTTCAAGGTACTTCAGATCAGTGCGCAAGCTTTCAGTATTGAAGACATGCAGAACGGGATGAAGCACGCGATAGCGCCGAATGATCTCGGATTGCAACTGCCACTTGCCGTCTTGCCGTATATCGGTTTGGCTCGCGAGATTTCCAGCCACAAAAACCAAAAATTGCTTAAAGCTGGTGCGATGTTCATCTATCCCGTAGCCAATTGCACCCAGCTCTGCGCGCGACTGGAACTTGGAGACATCGCCCGGTGGAAGCAACAGGCCAAATTGGCGCTGGAGTTGCTCGCGAATTTTCAAGTAACTGTCTGGTCCCGTTGGAAATATCTTGTGCATAAAAGCGCTGTAAGCCCGCCTGAGCGGGTGGTCGACCACGGTAAAAAAGATCGGGTCCGGATGATTGCCTTGCCAGTCGGAAAAAGCTTTTGCCGAAAAACCGTTTTGCGGTGGCGTGCCATCAACTTGCGTCATCCACTCTTGAGCCGACGCTATTACGGTTGATGGAACGGGAGCCAGCGCTATTGCCTTGTTTTTGCTGAAGTAGATGCGGGAAAGATCAGTACCTGTGTCCCGCTCCCGTTTCAAAGCCGAGGGCTGGGACACCTTTTTATCCGGCAAATCCAGCGCGGCGCTGACCTCATTGTAATTCAGAATTTTTTGGGAAAGCGAGCCGGGGTTTTGCCGTTTTATTGGCTGCTCCAACTTGTCCAGCTTCTCGGTAACGCCGAGAAATGCCGCCAGTGAGTTTATTGTCGTCACGTCATTCAGTGTTTCGTAGTCGATCTCGAAATATGGCTGCTCGCTTAAACGTAACGCCGTAGAAATTTTACCATAGTAGTCATCGCGCTCTTTGCCGTAGTCAGCAAATTCTGCCAGATCAAAATGAATTTGCGCCTCTTTACGGTGGGCAGGATCACTTATCAGCCATTGGTCTGTTTTCCGGGCAATGGCCAGAGATACGAAGCTTTCAACCGGATTTCGGGTCAGGATGATTTTGGCGCAGTGGGGGTCAATGAGCGCGCGGGTCATCAACCGCTGGTCATGTGCCTGAAAAAACCTGTATCCAACTATTTTTTCGGGATCAGCCTGCCGCACCGCCTTCAGTAGGGTCTCCGGATTGTTGTTCCGTTCCTTACGGGTCACTCCGAGATACTTGTTCACACCCGGCTTCCCGATAAAACCGGCATGAAACAGTTCGCCATGGCACACCAGACCGCCATATTGGTTCAGGAACTTCTCAAGCAGGTTTGAACCGCTTCTCATGGCGCCAAAAATAACAAAGCTCGTGAAGGGTCGGTTTTTCATGCCGATAGGCCTGCCATGTTGTTTCTGTGATCAATTTCAACCTTTAGATTTAGCCCAGCATCCTTCAGGAATTCAATGTATTCCTTTAAGCCTTCATGGGGCCGTAAATCAGGAACATCTCGATTGTGACTTGCCAGTGCAGGACGGAGCGCGGTGAGTAGATCTTCTGTCACCGCCCCGGGTTGCGCATAAAACTTTTCTAAAGGAATGATTTGGACTTTTGCCTTTCCTTTGGCCAAAGCCTTAAGCTGCGCTTGCTCCCTTAGCGCGAAAGCGTGCACGCGCGGTTGTATTTTTTCGATATCCCGCTGATTCTCACGAAAAAGATCCAAGAGCCACGCCGAGCGAATATGGAATATCCGCGCGTTCGGGTCCTGTACCATAAAGCGCGCCAATTGTGGGTTTTGGAGTGGGTCAAAATAAAAAACGGGGTCGTCATCGCTGTGATTCCACACAAAATTGAGCAGGAACTCAACTGGATTGTAGTCTCGGTTTTGCGGAGTGCTTCCCAAATTATTTTTCAGCAGCTTAGCTGATTTTTCGTAGTCAGAATTCTCTTTTGAGAAAAGATGTTCAAACAGAACAATACCGGTTTTCTGGTGAAGCCAACTCGGCAGATTGCTGAAAACCCGATCAAAACCGGAGAGAACCGTGTAGGAGGTGGCGCTGTTTACCAAAGACAATAGGGGCGCGCGCGATTGCATCATTAATCCTTGGCGGCCATCCAGCCAACGGGATTCCGCGCGCTTGATATTGGCATTGAAAGCAACCGCCATATCGGGGTTCTGCGTTTCCGGCACGCGCGCGGGGTTCAGCAGGTTTTTGTATAGCTGGTTGGCCCCGGGCCAGACCTTGCGTATAAAAAAGCTGTCCAGATGTTCGATATAACGGCTGTGATCATCATAAAAAACCATCGGCTTGCCGCGGTAGTCAAATCGAGAATAGGTCAGTGAAAGAGATCTGAGCCGCGAACTATGTTTGCGTGCGAGCGATTGAAAGTAGGATTCGTCAGGAATCCAGTTGTGTTTGAAATAGCGGTCATATTGTGCCCTGTCGGGGTCCTCTATAATCGCTTTCATGGTCGCGCGGGAGAGCACCCACCATTGTGAACCGATATGCGGAACCAATCCTTTAGGAAGTTTGCGTTTAATGCCAATGCGGCGCTGAAGTTTGACAAAGAAATCAAACCACCGCTTTCTTTCCGTAAACGAAAATGGAAAATAAAGGTTGAACCGCTCGGCTTCCAGCCCGCCTTTTGTCCAGTTTACACCGCCAACCGTAACCGATTCTATAAAATCTGTGTCTTCGTATTGGTTCAGGAAATCCTGCAATTCGGAAATGGGGCGGTTGGGAAGGCAGGAGCCGGATAGCTGCACAACATGTGATAGGTCGGAAAAATGGTTGAGAAGCTTTTCAGCCGTCGCGAGTTGGGCTTCAACCAACGAAAACTGCCCCCATTCGCAATGGAAGCGCGGCGCGAAAACCACGTTCTCCAACCCTTCAAGCGCACGTGTGAAGCTGTTACTTTCGTCACTCGGAACTTTGGCATCCACATGGACGGCAATCTTGCAGCCAGCAGCCTGCAAAGCCTGCACCAGTTCTGCGGCGCGGTGTAGCTCTTCATGCACCAGCAGGGCAATGCCAACACTCATGCCCACCCCCCCAAAGAGATCAAGCCGAGGCGCTCAAGCTGTTGCCAATCCGCATAACGGGTGGATCGCTCCGTCCACATCTGCTCCAACGCACTTTCGTTTTCGCTATAAGCGCGATATTCAGCGCTGTTATTATAATGTTCTCCGCGCTCCAGTTCTTCTGATGCCCGCGCCGCAAGGTCAGGCAAAAACTTGGTGTGCAGAAGCGCGCCGCATATCCTTTCGCCGCCGTCGCGCTCGTAAACACGGTTCAAGCTGCGCGGCAGCAAAACATGTGTAGACGAGCTATAGACAAAGTGTTTCCGCCAGTAGACCAGAGGTATTTTGTTGAGCGCGGGCGCACCTGCGGGATTATCTGAAAATAAGAGCCTTTGTCTCGGGCCACCTTGTATCCACAGTTCGTTAAAGCGGTGGTTGCGCCGCTGGGTGTAGTTTCCGGCATCAAAATGTGTGAGCACCTCCAGCGGATTTTGCCCCTGCGCACAGGGTGCCGGTGTTTTCGCATACATATCAATCAGCATCGCCGAAAAACTGCTGATCATACTGGCTTCAAGCCAGCTTGTGAGGGCAGGTAGCGGGCGCGTATCGTGGTGCGGATAAATAAAAAGCTCGTCCACATCAACCACAAGGCACCAGTGCAAGTGGCCATATTGATTGAGCAATCCATTTAGCCAAAGCACTCCGAATTCGGCCTGCTTATAGCTCGCTTTGGTGTGCCAGAGTGAGACATCTGGCTGCTCTTTCAGAAACTCGGTCGTACCATCCGTGGAATTGTTATCAACGACGAAAAACTGCGTAACCCCAAGTGTGCGATAGTATTCAAGAAAGTAGGGCAACCTCTCGATCTCGTTTCGCATGGTCGAAAATACAAATATGCCGTCGGACCTATCCGCTTCTTTTCCGATTTTGATGCTTTTTAGATCTTTTTGTCGCGCAATTGTGCGGATTTGCCACTTTTTTCGCAGAAGTCGCAGCCGGTAATGTCGCGATAGATTTCTCATTTTCCGGCCTGCTGGTTTTGTTGGATATTCTGCTTATACAGATATTCTTCTAGCTTGGCAAAATGCTGTTCCCATGTCGGAAAGCTGACATTTTCGGGTAATTGCTTACGCGGGGAAGCAGCTGCGGCGAGAATTGCGGTCTTCCAACCAAGTTTATCATCAGGTGCCAGATAGGTGGGCAGGTCCCCCACGATTTCGCGAAAACAAGGAAGATCGGAACAGATCACCGGTATACCCATTTGCAGGGCTTCGACGAGCGGATACCCAAAGCCCTCGGCAAAGCTCGGAAACAGGAGCGCCCGGGCCGAAGCTAGGCGTGCAGAGAGTGCTTTATCCCCCAATCGGCCGTGTTCAAAAATGGTTGAGCCGATCAACGGGCTGGTATCCAGTTGATTAAACACCGCCTCGTTGCGCCAGCCACGCTGGCCAATAATGTGCAAATGCGCAGGGATATCCGGCCAGATATCCAATAATAGTTGGTGGTTTTTGCG
>DFBP01000164.1:8962-11404 GCA_002366685.1 Rhodobacterales bacterium UBA3077
AGAAGCGGGCTGAGCCCCCCATTTTTCCAACCATTCTGCGGTTCGCTGTGCGGTTTCCTCGGTGTTGTATATCAAGGCATCACAAGCAATAGCGGTTGCTTTGAGTTCTTCCTCAAAGCGTTTGGCTGTGTCGGGCCGGGTAAACTCCGGAAAATCAAGCGGGATGACATCATGCACCATGGCAAGTTTTTGGCCCACGCCAGAAGCGTCAAGGGCTTGCCAGAGCGCGGCTTTGCGGTTGGAGTGGCCAATGTTGAGATAGGTGAAGCCAGTGTGAAGGTGCTTTTTCAGCATTTTCGAGAGAAACGGGCGCGGACAGGTCGCCTTTGCAACCCTGCGCAAGGATGATTCAGCCCGTTTTAATAGTTCGGGCTGCTTGGGGCTGAATAGCCGGGCAATTAGGTCCTTTTTTTGCCACTCCGACTTGCCCGATATCATTGGCCAAATTAGCTGCATCGCTTTTCGATCCAGGAGGACGTAGCCTTTTAGTACACGCGACAAAAACCAAACAGGCTCATCACTTTCCAAAAAATGTTTTATATAGGCCTGCTCGACGCGGTCTATTCCTGTTGGAAGCGGCGTAGATGCCCGCGAAATTGTGCGGCTGATATCCAGCAGAATTTCCGCCATCGCGGTTGGTTACTCCGCCGCACGGGGCAAATGGGTGATCGATTCCAGATAGGCACGCAATTCGTCCTGCAATTCGGCGCGGGCCAGACCAAAAGCAACCGTGGCCCTAAGATACCCGGCTTTGGAGCCACAATCAAAGCGCTCACCTTCAAACCGATAGCCGGTTACCGGCGCGCCCTGCTCAATTTGTGCACTAATCGCGTCTGTGAGCTGCACTTCCCCGCCGCTTCCCTTTTTTTGGATATTGAGGGCATCAAAAATTTCCGGGCGTAAAATATACCGACCAATCACCGCGAGGTTGGAGGGTGCGACTGCCGCTTCCGGTTTTTCAACCAGACCTTTGGCTTCAACGATCCGATCATTTGTTACGCTTGGGTCTAGTACACCGTAGCTCGAAATATGGTCCGGCGAGACCTCCATTGTGGCAACCATGTTGCCGCCAATATCTTGATAAGCCTCAATCATTTGTTTAAGGCACCCTTCGCGGCCGGCAATCACATCATCCGGAAGCAAAACGGCGAAAGGCTCGTCTGGAGCAATCAGCCTGTGAGCACACCAAACCGCATGGCCCAACCCGAGCGCTTCGCTTTGGCGAATATAGGCAACCGCTCCACTTTGCATATCCGTTTGCCTGAGCTCTTCCAGAAGCCTGGTTTTTCCTTTGTTAAAGAGCGTTTGCTCAAGTTCCGGGTTGCTGTCAAAATAGTCTTCCAACGCGGATTTGCCGCGGGCAGTCACAAATATAAAATCTGTAATTCCGGCCTCACGGGCCTCATCAATTGCATATTGAATCAGCGGGCGGTCGACCAATGTCATAATTTCTTTGGGAATAGATTTGGTAGCCGGTAAAAAGCGGGTGCCAAGGCCCGCTACCGGAAAGATCGCTTTTGTGACACGGTTATTCATAAGTTATTCCAACTGGGATGCCTGTTTTTAGCACCAACTTCGCCTAAACTAAACCGATTCCACCACAAACTCGTTAAGACAACTCATGACACCGGTTTGCGGCAAAATTGTGTCATCCTCGATTGCGCGTTCGGGGTAAACCAACAAATCTACCGGTCGGATTGGTGCCATCCGCTCAACTTCCCTACGAACCTTTTGGGCGATGCTGGCACAGCGAAACTCCGGTTCGTTTCTGCCAGATTTTCCAAACTGGCCACCTTTGTGAATCCAGAACCCCATTCGGGAAAAATTGATCTGCATAAAGGAGGCGTTCCGAGAAAGCACAAGCGCGGTTACCATCACTTCACCTCTTGAGAGAGTTTCTGCAATCGTATTCATCCAATCCAAATTGGACTTTCTGCCGACCAGCATAACATGGGGTGTTTTCTTGCGGGTAAACTTCGGTTCTGGGCCCCCAACAGGTTTTCCTGTATTTGGGCGTGCGGTGAGCGAAGCAACTCCGCCTGTCTTGTAGCCTTTTTCCAGACTCACCATGAGTTTTGGCAATTCATGAGGCTCCATCAACCCAGCCAACATTTGCTTTTCCAAACGCCCGAACTGAAGATCCTTAAATGCGTACAAAGCTGGTTCCAACTCCTGTTCTGTTGCGTGTTTACGGCAAAAGTATGCCTTGCTTTTGCCGTGAGGCTCCAATGTTTTGGGCACTCTGTTTCTGGTGCGATACGGTCCAGCCGCAAAGCCATGATGAACTTGAGCCAGCGGTACAATCGCCAAGCTCCATCCCTCCTGTGAAAGGCGAAGTGAAATATCACTATCGTCGAGAAAATAAGCAAAAGCCGGATCAAACCCGCCGATCTGGCGGAGCGCTTTTCTGCGAAAAGCACAGTTAGTGCCTATCATTACCGG
>DFBP01000164.1:11471-14988 GCA_002366685.1 Rhodobacterales bacterium UBA3077
TGCAGGGATATTCCGTTCCGGCCTCTGGTGAAGCCGCCAACCCCACCGACATCCGGGTTTTCAAAAGGTTCCAGCAATAAGCGCAACCAGCTTGGGTCTGGCAAAGCATCATCGTCGCAAAAAGCCAGATAGCGCCCATTGGCAGCGGCAATCCCGACATTGCGAGCGACGGAGATGTTGGCCTCATCGCAATCAAATACACGCAGCCGAGCTGGTTGAAGCGAAGGATCAAGCGCGCCGGGCGTATTGGTAACAACAATCACCTCAAAACCGGAGATATCCTGAAACCGTAGACAAGCCAGCATTTTGCGCAATTCATCAGGCCGATCACGGCTCACGACAATAACGCTGATATCTGCTTGGCTGTTCACCTTAGGCCTCCTGCAGGTCAACCCCCGGACAATAGGCGATAAAGAACGGGTTTTCGTAAATGGGTTTCCCATAGGTGAGGGGGGTGTGATCATCAAACCGCACCACCTGGCCCCCGGCTCCGAGCAAAACAGCATGGCCGGCAGCGGTATCCCACTCCATTGTGCGGCCAAGGCGGGGGTAAATATCTGCCTCGCCGGCCGCTACAAGGCAAAACTTGAGCGAAGATCCGGCGGCAGCAGAGTCAGAGACATTATATTTATTGATATAATCGTCAGTAGCAGCATCTCTGTGCGATTTAGACGCCACAACAATTAGTGCACCATTATCCGGCTGCGAAACTGTGAGCTGGGTTAAAGAGCCGTCTTGGCTTTCCTCAACGGTTTTGCCTTTGGCATCTGTGTAAAATAGCCGTTTTTTGGCAGGGGCAAATACAACCCCGAGCGTGGGTGAGCCGTATTCTATCAGAGCGATATTAACCGTGAAGTCGCCGCGCCGGTGAACAAATTCTTTTGTACCGTCAAGCGGATCAACGATGAAAAACCGATCAGCGGAAAGGCTGTGGCTGTCAGATTGTTCTTCGGTCACGATAGGGATTTCGGGAAAAGCCTCGGAAAGCCCTTTAAAAATGAGCGCATCTGCGGCCTCGTCTGCTTCCGTCACCGGCGAATCATCGGCCTTTGTTCGCACGTCAAAATCGTCTCGTGCGTAGATTTCCATGATCTTGTCACCCGCTTCTAGTGCCAATGCCCGTATAACCTCAACAATTTTAGCATTTTTCATCGTATTAACCTTTGATATCCTTGCCGTTTAACCTCTGTTATGAACTTATGGGATAAACATCGGCAAGGTTAAATATTTGGAACCTGCTTATAAACCGGGCAAACAAGAAAAATGACACCCCAATTACGCACAAAAAGCATGCTTATGGGCACACTCGAGTTTTTCGAGCTGGTCTACCAGTCTGTGGTTCGTGAAGTGCGCACACAAAGCGGCAACGCTACTTTCGGAATTCTGAAAGAAGTGGCAAACATCGCGGTTTTTATGGGTATGTTTTACATATTTTTTACCTTTATGGGGCGGTCCATTGCCATTCGTGGCGACTTTATGATGTTCCTGCTCACTGGCATTGTGCTAATGCTCACCCATATGAAAGCGATATCATCTGTTCGTGGGGCGTCCAACGCCACCTCAAGCATAATGCAGCACGCACCTATGACGGTTATTCTCTCCATTATAGCCAATGCTTTTGCAGGTTTGTACCTGCAGTTGGTTGCCGTGATGATTGTGGTTGCCGCGCTTTGGATTTTCGGAATGGATCTCTACGTGAGCAATCCTCCCGGGCTTGTGCTGCCTGTCTTCTTCTCTTGGGCCAGTGGTATTGGGGTAGGAATGATTTTCATGATGATCGCTCCTCTTGCGCCGGGATTCATGAAAATATTCACAAGGCTATATATGCGCGCCCAGATGATAACTTCGGGCAAATTTATCCCTGCCGCCTATATGCCCGCCGCCATGATCCCGTTTTTCGACTGGAACCCGTTATTCCACTGCATCGATCAAGCACGTCTGGCAACCTTCGTAAACTATAATACAGAAGTCAGTAATATGAGCTATCCGATTTGGTTTACAGCAGGAACCATTCTTATCGGACTCATGGGTGAGTTCTGGGCGCGTCAAAACCTCTCCAAATCAAAACATGGATAAATATGTCTTCTCCACCTGATACCCCCGTCGCACTGCAAACCATAGCTATGCCCTCCGACACAAATGTTAACGGTGATATATTTGGTGGTTGGCTCATGGCGCAAATGGATTTGGGAGCCTCGGTGCCCGCGCGTAGTCGCGCCAAGGGCCGTGTTGCTACCGTTGCGGTGGAGGGAATGACCTTTCACAAGCCTGTTTTGGTGGGTGATCTCGTTTCCATCCATTCCGAAATCCTGAAAGAAGGTCACACATCCCTACATATAGGGGTTGAGGTCTGGGTCACACGCCAGCCCTCGGGGGAGCGCAATAAAGTGACAGAAGCGCGGTTTATCTTTGTGGCCGTAGATGCAGAGGGTAAAAAACGCCCTCTTCCCTGAAGTAATGCGATTAGAATCGCTTGCGACCACTTCTTCCTTGTAATTTTCATTAAAAAACATCAATAACCTGCGCGCCGGATGCTTGCAGCCCCCTGCGAGCGCTCCTATATACCGTTCAAAGAAATGGGATGAAGCATTGGGGCCGAAACACCGGACCTCTGCTCCACAATCGCCAAATGGAAGGACATTATATGTCAAAAGTTATCGGAATTGACCTCGGGACCACAAACTCCTGCGTTGCCATCATGGATGGGGCACAACCCAAGGTTATTGAAAATTCAGAGGGCGCGCGCACAACGCCTTCCATCGTTGGGTTCACCGACGAAGAGCGCCTCGTTGGGCAATCTGCCAAACGGCAGGCTGTTACCAACCCTGAAAACACGCTTTTCGCCATCAAACGCCTGATCGGCCGCCGTGCGGATGACCCAATGGTCTCCAAAGACAAGGAAATGGTAGCCTACGATATTGTTGAAGGCACCGGTGGCGATGCCTGGGTGCAAGTTAAGGGTGAGAAATACTCCCCGAGCCAAGTTTCTGCCTTCATTTTGCAGAAAATGAAAGAGACCGCCGAGGATTACCTCGGTGAGACAGTTACCCAAGCCGTTATTACCGTTCCGGCCTACTTTAACGACGCCCAGCGCCAAGCCACGAAAGATGCCGGTAAAATTGCTGGTCTTGAAGTGCTGCGCATCATCAACGAGCCAACAGCGGCTGCGTTGGCTTATGGCCTCGATAAAGAAACCAGCAAAACTATCGCGGTCTATGACCTTGGCGGCGGTACATTTGACGTTTCGATCCTTGAAATCGACGATGGCTTGTTCGAAGTTAAATCCACCAACGGGGACACCTTCCTCGGCGGGGAAGACTTTGACATGCGCATCGTGGACTACTTGGCCACCGAGTTCAAAAAAGAAAACGGCGTTGATCTGAAAAATGACAAAATGGCGCTGCAACGGCTCAAAGAAGCTGCTGAAAAAGCCAAAATCGAGCTTTCTTCGGCGACGCAAACCGAAATCAACCAACCCTTCATCACCATGGACCCGGCCACCAGCCAGCCTTTGCAC
>DFBP01000164.1:15047-17217 GCA_002366685.1 Rhodobacterales bacterium UBA3077
TTGAAAGATGCTGGCTTGACCAAAGGCGACATTGACGAAGTGGTTTTGGTTGGCGGGATGACCCGTATGCCGAAGGTTATGGAAGAAGTGACCAAATTCTTTGGTAAAGAGCCGCATAAAGGTGTGAACCCTGATGAAGTGGTTGCCCTTGGTGCAGCTATTCAGGCTGGTGTGCTTCAGGGTGACGTGAAAGACGTTGTTCTCTTGGACGTGACTCCTTTGAGCCTCGGCATCGAGACTTTGGGTGGCGTGTTTACCCGCTTGATCGATCGGAACACCACGATCCCGACCAAAAAATCGCAGGTTTTCTCAACTGCCGAAGATAACCAGAACGCTGTGACGATCCGGGTTTTCCAGGGTGAGCGTGAAATGGCAGCGGATAACAAAATCCTCGGCCAGTTCAACCTCGAAGAAATCCCGCCGGCACCACGTGGCTTGCCGCAGATCGAAGTGACCTTCGATATTGACGCCAACGGTATTGTTTCGGTTTCGGCCAAAGACAAAGGCACCAATAAAGAGCAGAAGATCACCATTCAGGCCTCTGGCGGGCTGAGCGATGATGATATCGACGCGATGGTGAAAGAGGCTGAAGACAACGCCGAGGCCGATAAAGAGAAGCGCGAGCTGATCGAGGCGCGGAACCAGGCGGAAAGCCTTGTCCACTCGACCGAGAAATCGCTTGAGGAGCATAGCGACAAAGTTGACCCAACTACAGTTGAAGTCATTGAAATGTCAGCTAAAAACCTCAAGGAAACCTTGGAAGACGAAAACGCTGACGCGGAAACCATCAAAACCCGCACGCAGGACCTCACAGAGGCCGCGATGAAGCTGGGTGAGGCTATCTATAAGGCGCAAGCCGAAGAAGCCGAAGCGGGTGCGGAAGCTGCCGAGGCCGGTGGCGACGATGATGTCGTTGACGCGGATTTCGAAGACCTCGACGAAGATGAAAAATCCTAACCTAGCTGGATAAAAAAGACGGCCCGCCCCGCCCGGGCGGGCCGTTTTGTATTTAGAGAGGGCATCACAATGGCAAAGCGCTGTTATTACGATATTGTCGGAGCGTCCAAAACTGACACCACGGTTGAATTGAAAAAAGCCTATCGCCGCAAGGTGAAGGAGCTGCACCCTGATCAGAATCAAGACAATCCAAATGCCGAAGCCCAGTTCAAAGAAGTGAACGAGGCTTATGACATCCTGAAAGACCCGGAGAAAAAGGCCGCATATGACCGCTTTGGTCATGCAGCCTTTGAAGGTGGCACCGGGGCCTCTGCCGGGCAGGGTGGCGGGCACCAAGGCTTTGGCGGCGGAGGGTTCTCCGATATTTTCGAAGACCTTTTCGGCGGTTTTGGTGGCGGCGGGCAGCGCGGTGGCGGCCAGAGAGCAGCCCGCGGGCAAGACCTGCGCTACAATCTAGAGGTTTCACTGGAGGAAGCCTTTAACGGTAAACAATCCGAAATTACGGTCCCGGGTTCTGTTGCTTGCGAGGCATGTAGCGGCACAGGTGCCGATGGCGGTGCCGAGCCGGAAAATTGCCCGACCTGTGCGGGCATGGGGAAAGTGCGCGCACAGCAGGGATTTTTCACCGTTGAACGCACCTGCCCAAGCTGCCATGGCCGGGGTCAAATCATCAAAAACCCGTGCGGTTCATGCGCCGGGGCTGGCCGGGTTCAAAAAGACCGGTCACTTAGCGTCAACATTCCAAAAGGCGTGGAAACCGGCACCCGTATTCGCTTGACCGGCGAAGGAGAAGCGGGCCAACGGGGCGGCCCTGCCGGAGACCTCTATATCTTTATCGAGGTCCAAGACCATTCGATCTTCCAGCGCGACGGGGTAAATCTGTTTTGCTCAATCCCGATTTCGATGACGACCGCCGCTTTGGGGGGCGAAATCGAAGCGCCTAACATTGACGGTGGGCGCTCTAAAGTCAAAGTTCCCGTCGGAGTACAATCCGGCAAGCAATTGCGCCTGCGTGGCAAGGGAATGCCGGCGCTTCGCGGTTCAGGAATGGGTGATCTTTACATCGAGCTGGAAGCAGAAACGCCAACCAACCTGACCGCAAGACAAAAAGAGCTGCTGCGCGAATTTGAGGCGGAGTCAAAAAACAACAACCCGGCCGGCCACGACTTTTTCAGCCGTGTTAAGAGCTTTTGGGAAGATATGACCGGATAAA
>DFBP01000066.1:0-590 GCA_002366685.1 Rhodobacterales bacterium UBA3077
GCAACCCATGTGCGGGTCGGCTCGGCCATTTTTGGTGAGCGGGTAAAGCCAGTTACTTCATAGGGCTAAGCGTGGTCGGCTCACAATAGATGCTGGCTGAGTCTTCCAAACATTCTGTAACTGCCGATTGATAGCCGGTCACGATGACCGTAGCCGGCCCTAGCGCCAAAGATTTCGCTATGTGCTGGTGCGCCGATTCATTGTTTTCGTTTTGAATATAGGCAAAGGCAACAAGTGCGTGCAGCGCGGCAAGCTCTTCTGAGGGGGCATTATTGAGGGCGCTACGGGCCTCGAAAAAGAAGTTGTCCATATAGACAGGGTCGAAATAGCTGCGGGGTGCATCATACCACAAACCTTGTAGCAGGAGCTGAAATGGCAGGTTTTGGTCGCCGCCCAGAAACCGCTCCAGATTATAGGCGAGGAAATAAGGTGACGAGTCAACCGCGCTCTCGTAGGCTTCCATCTGTATATATTGGGAGGCCAGCTCAAGCTCAGCTTCGGTGAAGTCTTTGTATAGCGGTAGGAAATTCTCGTCGCATTGGGCCATGCGCGGGGTTGTGCAGTCATTTGCAGGGGCCAATGACATGGTG
>DFBP01000066.1:667-4719 GCA_002366685.1 Rhodobacterales bacterium UBA3077
AAGGCAAGGCCAGCAGGATTGCCAGAATCAAACGCATGATTAGAAGTCCAGATTGGCCACACTGAGCGCGTTTTCCTGAATGAACTCGCGGCGGGGTTCGACCACGTCCCCCATCAATTTGGTGAAAATATCATCGGCACCAGCGAGATCATCGACCTGCACCTGCAAAAGCGTGCGGGCTTCGGGGTCCAGTGTGGTTTCCCACAATTGGCCGGGGTTCATCTCGCCCAAGCCTTTATAGCGCTGTAGCGAGAGACCTTTTTCGCCCTCTTTCATCACCGCATCCAGTAGTTCGGACGGGGCATTGATGATGATCTCACGATCTTTACGCACCAGCTTGGCAGTGGTTTTATAGACCTCTTGCAGGTTGCCCGTGAGGCGGGCCAGTTTGCGGGCTTCGGCACTTCGAAGGGCATGGCCATCGAGCACCTGCACCTCTTCCACACCGCGCAAAACGCGGGCAAGCCGCAAGCCGCCGTTTTGCGTGGGCCGCCCCTGCCAACCGCGCTCAAACTCGGTGGAAACAAGGTCCAACCGGGTGGCAACAGCATCCGCCGCGCCTTGGGTGTTGCTATCCAGCACACCGTCGAGCAGGGCACCAGCGATGGCGGTGTGCTCCAGTATCCGGCGGGAATAGTTGGTCGGGAACGCGTTAAGAATGGTGCGGGTCAGCCGCGCCTCTTCAATCACGCGCTTTAAGTCAGCGCCTGCAATTTCAGAACCGTTGCCGAGGCGAAGCACGGTATCGTGCAAGCCTTGCTCAATCAGATAATCCTCCAGCGCGCCTTGGTCTTTCAGGTAAACCTCTGATTTCCCGCGAGAAACTTTGTAGAGCGGCGGCTGGGCGATGTAGAGATATCCGCCTTCGATCAGCTCGGGCATTTGCCGGAAAAAGAAGGTGAGCAAGAGCGTGCGGATATGCGCGCCATCAACATCCGCATCGGTCATGATGATCACTTTGTGGTAACGCAGCTTGTCGATGTTGAATTCGTCACGGCCAATGCCGGTGCCAAGCGCGGTGATCAGGGTGCCGATTTCCTGCGAGGACAGCATCCGGTCAAACCGGGCACGCTCGACGTTTAGAATTTTACCTTTCAGTGGCAAAACCGCCTGATTGTGCCGCGAGCGCCCCTGTTTGGCAGAGCCACCAGCGGAATCGCCCTCCACGAGGAATATTTCCGACTTAGACGGGTCTTTCTCCTGACAATCGGCGAGCTTGCCGGGCAGGCTGGCGATATCCATCGCCGATTTGCGGCGGGTGAGCTCGCGGGCTTTGCGGGCAGCGTCCCGTGCCATGGCGGCTTCGACGATTTTGGAAACAATCACCTTGGCTTCGGTGGGGTGCTCCTCAAACCATTCGCCGAGCTTCTCGTTCATCAGGCTTTCGACGGCGGGGCGAACCTCGGAGCTGACGAGCTTGTCTTTGGTCTGGCTGGAGAATTTCGGGTCCGGCACTTTCACGGAAAGAACAGCGGTGAGCCCTTCGCGGGCATCATCACCCGTGAAGGTGATTTTCTCTTTCTTGGCTATGCCGGATGATGCCGCATAACCATTGATGGTGCGGGTGAGAGCGCCACGAAAACCGGCCAAATGGGTGCCACCATCGCGTTGCGGGATGTTGTTGGTGAAGGGCAGCACATTTTCATGGTAGCTGTCATTCCACCACATCGCGACTTCGACGGTGATATCGTTGCTCTCGCCGAGAATATAAATCGGCTCTTCAAAGGCGGGAGTTTTTGAACGGTCAAGAAAACGCACAAATTCGCGAACGCCACCTTCGTAGACCATTTCCGATTCGAGCGGTTCAGCGGGGCGCTCGTCACGCAAGGTTATCCGCACGCCCGAATTCAGGAAAGCGAGTTCACGCAAGCGGTGCTCAAGGGTTGCGAATTTGTATTCGCGGTTTGAGAAGGTCTCAAGCGAGGCGAGAAAGCGAACCTCGGTGCCGGTGCGGTCGGCATCCCCGACCACTTTTAGATGCTCGGCGGTATCTCCATGCTCAAAGCGCGCGACATGCTCTTTGCCGTCGCGCCAGATACGTAGTTCCAGAAAATCGGAGAGCGCGTTAACAACTGAAACGCCAACGCCGTGCAAGCCGCCAGAAACCTTGTAGGAATTGCTGTCAAATTTACCGCCCGCGTGAAGCTGGGTCATGATGACCTCAGCGGCCGAAACACCCTCCTCTTCGTGGATGCCCACAGGAATTCCGCGGCCGTTATCGCTGACGGAAACGCTTTCATCGGCATGGATGGTCACGGTCACAGCATCGGCATGGCCCGCCAGCGCTTCATCAATGCCGTTATCGACCACCTCATACACCATGTGGTGCAGGCCGGAGCCGTCATCGGTATCCCCGATATACATGCCAGGGCGCTTGCGAACCGCCTCTAAGCCTTTGAGAACTTTAATAGAATCAGCGCCATAATCTTCTGGCTGTTGCTGGTCGTCAGACATCTGGTGTATCCCCTGATTGTTAGCCACAATATATGGGAAATTCACAGAGATGTCACGCAAATGCGCCGTATTTTTGATGATTTTAGGCCATAGGTATGGCGCAGCCCGAACGCGGGCCGAGGCCAAGATTCCGGATCATTCCTGTAAGGGACGTTTCTGAAAACTCGGCAGCGCGGTCGTTGAGATCGGGGTTATTCCGATGCAGCACAGCGATGGCAATTTCTGCGCCGTTTTCATCCAGCCAGACCGCGAGTAACTGGCTGGCAGAGAGGCGTGAGAGCCGGACGGGGCTGTTATCGATGCAGGTTTTTTGACCGTATTCAAGCTGCTCGGTAGCGGCAAAATGGCTGCTGGTTTCCTCGGCGCTTTCCCAGCGCCCACCACAGGGAAATTCAGGGTAATCTACCGCGGCCCCACCGGGCGCGAGGGCCAGCTGAATGAGCCAGTCACTCCCGTCGGACTGGATGCCAACACCGCGCCAATCTCCGGCGAAAACAGATGACAGGTTATCGCCGGCATAAGCGGGCACCGCAAAAACCAAGAGAACCAGTATCGAAAAAAGCCTGACCATGTGAGCCGCCAAGAAAAATGTGGTTTTACCGAAAAGTATTGCTTAACTTGTAACCTAACACAGGAGGCTAATTGTGAAAAATTCAACTGTAAACCGTTTGCTGAAGACATTCCTAATTCTGGGTACTGGATTGGTTGTGACCGGCTGCAATGTGCCGTTGGTGCCGATTATCTAGGTTTATTGGGTATTACCTGTCTTGCAGGGTTAGTGATCCGTCGGGGTGGAGTGGCCAAAACGGATTGTGAGCAAGTTCCCAAACATGGCCGTCCGGGTCAGCGAAATAACCGGAATACCCACCCCAAACTACCTTTTCGGGTGTTTTCAGTTTCGTAGCTCCACAGGCAAGCGCCTTGGCAAAGGCTTCGTTTACCTCTTCGGGACTCTCGAAATTTTGTGCCAGAGTCATGGCGCCAGTGCCGAGTTTGGCATCGGGCCGGCCTTGATCTTCGGCCAGAGCATCCAGCCCGAAAAGCCCCAATGCCATGCCATTGATCTGGAAAAGGGCAATTTCTTCTTGAGAGCGAGAGGATTCTTCCCAGCCGAGCGCTCTATAAAAAGCGCGGGAACGCGCCAGATCAGCCACGCCCAGGGTGATGAGGGTAACACGTTGCGGGGTCATTTAAGCCTCCAAAGCTGACATTCCGTTTTGCTCGGCAACTTCGATATGCGTGGCACGCGGCCCCAAATCTTCAAAAAGCTCGGGGCCTGTGCCAGTGAGCCATGCCTGAGCGCCAAGGGCGTGGATTTCGTCATAAAGCGCAGCGCGGCGGGTAGCGTCCAAATGGGCGGCCACCTCATCTAGCAACAGGATGGGCGGGGCACCAAAATCATCGCGCAATGCGCGAGCGTTGGCGAGAATTAACGAAATAAGCAGGGCTTTTTGCTCACCGGTGGAGCAAGCCTTGGCCTCAACCCCTTTAGCCTTGAATACCGCGTGTAGGTCAGCGCGGTGCGGGCCGTTAAGGGTTCGGCCTGCGGCTTGGTCTTGTATGCGGCCCGCGCTGAAAGCTTCTCGCAAGGCGTCTTC
>DFBP01000066.1:4810-6643 GCA_002366685.1 Rhodobacterales bacterium UBA3077
GGTGCAAATCTCGCTTCCGCTTTTGGCCATTTGATCCTCCAGCGCTCTGAACCAAGATGGATCTGACACCTGATCTTTCAAAAGCCGATTGCGCTCGCGCATCGCTTTTTCATAGGTCAGCGTTGATTCGGCGTGGCGGGGGTGAAAGCTCATGACCATGCGGTCGAGAAAGCGGCGGCGTTCTGAAGCGCCTTCAACCCAGAGCCTGTCCATCACTGGCACCAGCCAGACCACCCGCGCGAGCCGCCCGAGCGCGGTTTGCGGAGCCTTTTTCCCGTCGATCTCGACGCTGCGGCTGGCTTCACCCTCGGCCCATGTGGCGATTTCGTGAATTTCGGAAAGACTGTGCAACTCGGCGGTAATCTTCCACCCCAGTAGCTCGGGCCGGCGCATAAGTTCTACCGATTGCGCGCGGCGCAATCCGCGCCCGGGGGAGAGCAAAGAAACGGCTTCCAGAATGTTGGTTTTGCCCGCTCCGTTGGGGCCGTAAAGCGCCATTATACCCCCGTCAGATTCGACGCGGGCATGCTTATAGGAGCGAAAATGAGAGAGGGTCAGCGAGGTGACGGCGAGGCGGGACATTAGACCCGCATGGGCATTACGACATAAATTGCGCTGTCATCGTTACCTTCGCGCATCAGGGTCGGGTCACCCGAGGAGTTAAACATAAACACCGCATTCTCGCGGTCCACCTGATTGGCGATTTCCAGCAAGTATTTGGCATTAAAGCCGATTTCGAGGTGCTCATCTCCGTAAGCAACGGCCAGTTCTTCCTCGGCTGCGCCGCTATCGGGGGCATTAACCGAAAGCACAAGGCGGTCCTCATCAAGGCTCAGTTTTACGGCGCGCGAACGTTCGGAAGACACGGTAGACACGCGGTCGACCGCGTGGGCAAACTCGGCAGCATCCACTTCCAGCCGCTTCGTATTGCCGGTTGGAATAACGCGGGTGTAATCGGGGAAGGTGCCGTCGATCACTTTGGACGTGAGTGTGATTTCAGGGGTCGCAAAGCGGATTTTTGTTTCGGACACCGAAACCGCAATGCTCGCTTCGTCATCATCAAGCAATTTTCGCAGCTCGGTCACGGTTTTGCGGGGGACAATCACGCCCGGCAATTCTTCGGCGCCTACGGGTAGGACGGCGTCAATACGGGCGAGGCGGTGGCCATCGGTGGCGACGCAGCGCAGCATTAGGCCATCGGTCCCTTGCGCGGCGTGCATATAGACACCGTTGAGGTAATACCTTGTTTCTTCGGTGGAAATCGCGAATTTAGCTTTGTCAAACAAGCGGCGCAATACCGGCGCTTTGGCGGCAAAATTGCAATCATACTCGGAGCTGGCCATTACAGGGAAATCTTCCCTTGGCAGGGTAGCGAGGCTGAAATGGGAGCGGCCCGCGGTGATCTCCATCCGACCAGACGTCCCGTCATCGACCAGTTCAACCATGGCCCCATCGGGCAGTTTGCGCACGATTTCGTGCAGCATATGGGCTGGGACGGTGGTGGCACCCGCCTGCTCGACCATTGCGGGCGATTTATCAATCACTTCGATATCGAGGTCGGTGGCGCGGAAATTAACCGTGTCTCCCTCGGCCTCGATCAGCACGTTGGCGAGGATGGGAATCGTGTTTCGGCGTTCGACAACGGACTGGGCGCGGCTCATGGCTTTCAAGAGGGCAGAGCGTTCGATACTGGCTTTCATATTCCTCACCGTTTTCGGATTTTATTGGAAAATAACCCTAGCGGATACGGCAGAAGTTTCAAGCGCTACTTGAGGATAGCGGGCATCGCCTTCTCAGGCTTCCAGCATCCGGCGCAGCAGTTCGACATCTTCA
>DFBP01000202.1 GCA_002366685.1 Rhodobacterales bacterium UBA3077
CAACTCAAAACCGTCTATCAATTCCTGCAATTTCTGGCGGATTTCAACAGGCTGGGATGAGCCGAGTCGCGCCATCAAGGCGTTGATCGCCATGGGTTCGATCCCCTCTGCGCGCAAATCGCGCAGTGCCAAAACGCCAAGGCGCTTGGAAAGGGCTTCTCCGTCTGGCCCTGTTAGCAAGGAGTGATGCGCGAATTTGGGCACGTCACAGCCCATAGCTTCAATTATCTGGATTTGGGTCGCGGTGTTGGTCACATGATCAAGGCCGCGCACGACATCGGTAATTCCCATATCGGTATCATCCGTCACGGATGCAAGCGTGTAAAGCACCTGCCCATCGGCACGAATGAGAACCGGGTCGGAGAGGCTCGCCGCATCAATTGACTGCGCACCCAAAATTCCGTCCTGCCACTCAATCCGTTTGTGATCGAGCTTGAAGCGCCAATACCCGCCGCGCTCGGCGCGGAGAGTGTCTTTTTCGGCCTCGGAAAGCGAGAGTGCCGACCGGTCATAGACCGGAGGTTTCCCCATATTGAGCTGCTTTTTCCGCTTCAGGTCCAGCTCAGTTGGCGTTTCAAAGCATTCGTAAAGGCGGCCTGATGCACGCAATTGAGCCGCCACTTCACCGTAACGCGCCAAACGAGAAGATTGCGTTTCAATTCTATCCCAATCAAGCCCGAGCCAACGAAGGTCTTCCTTAATGCCTTCGGCAAATTCAGGTTTTGAACGCACCGGATCGGTGTCATCAAGGCGCAATACGAATGTGCCGCCAGATTTTTTGGCAATAAAATAGTTGAATAGAGCCGCCCTAAGGTTGCCAATATGCAGGTATCCGGTAGGAGATGGTGCAAAACGCGTGATGGTCATTGAATGGTCCCTGCTGAAATTGGTTGAGGCTCTCATAGTGCCTTTACGGCGCGGGATAAAGGCAAATATTGATACCCGACGGCCCAAGAATAGTCGCGCAAACCCCTCGTTTACCTAGCTCGGGTCCCGCCACCTGTTCACAATCGGATAACGCCGGTCCAGCCAGAACGCCTTAAGCGTAAGCCGCGCCCCGGGCGCAGACTGGAAGCGCTTATATTCGCTCATATATATCAGGTTCTCTACGCGCTTAACCAGCGCATGATCAAACCCCTTATCTACCAGCTCCGAAACCGATTGATCATGGTCGATCAGCGCTTCGAGAATGGCATCCAACACATCATATGGCGGTAACGAATCCTCATCTTTCTGGTCTTCTCTCAGCTCGGCTGAAGGCGGCTTGTCGATGACCCGCGGCGGAATAACTTCGCCGACCGGCCCTTTCATCCAGTCAAAATGGTTTTCATTCCGCCAGCGGCAAGTCTCGAAAACCCTTGTTTTATACAAGTCTTTTATAGGGTTATAGCCGCCCGCCATATCGCCATAAATCGTGGCATACCCGACCGCCACCTCAGATTTGTTCCCCGTGGTCAACAACATCTCGCCAAACTTGTTGCTCATCGCCATCAATAATAACCCACGCAAGCGCGACTGAATATTTTCTTCGGTGACATCGGTTTGGTACGCTTCAAAAAGCGGTGCCAAAGTCTCGGTAATCGCCGCCCTGCCCGCTGCAATTGGCACGGTATCAAGTTGGCAACCAAGCGCATGGGCCACGCCAGCGGCGTCAGCAAGTGAATCCTCGCTTGTATACTCGGATGGAAGCATAACGCAGCGCACGTTCTGCGGCCCAAGAGCATCAGCTGCGATGGTGGCCACAATCGCTGAATCGATTCCCCCCGACAAGCCAAGCAATACCTTGGAAAACCCCGTTTTTCCCATGTAATCCCGCAAAGAATCGACCATACAGCGATAATCCTGCTCCCATGCATCTCCATGGATTTCACGCTCGCCTTGAATTGCCCGCCAACCTCCGCCGTTGTTTTCAAAATCAACATGCGTAACAGATTCATCAAAGACCGGCATCTGAACAGCGAGTTCAGCCCCCGGGTTGAGCACAAAAGTTGCGCCGTCAAACACTTGGTCGTCCTGTCCGCCAACCATATTGAGATAAACCAGTGGCATCCCAGTTTCGACCACACGGGAGACCATCAACCCCATGCGCAACTCGTGTTTGTCCCGCCGATAGGGGGAGCCGTTAGGGATCAACAACAGTTCAGCGCCGGTTTCCGCCATGGTTTCAGCCACGTCCACATGCCAGGCATCTTCGCAAACCGGGCAGCCTATCCGCATCCCGTTGAGTTCAAACGGTCCGGAAATCGGCGCGCTTTCAAACAAGCGATGCTCGTCAAAAACGTCTTCATTCGGAAGGTGGTGCTTGCGGGCGATGACACGCACCGCGCCATTTTGGAGCAGAAAATAGGCGTTATAGAGCTTACCATTTTCGAGCAATGGCGCTCCGATCGTCAAAGCCGGGCCATCGGCACATTTCTCCGCCAAAGTCAAAAGCGCCCGTTCGCTTTCGGCTTGAAAGGCGGGTTTGAGCACCAGATCTTGCGTTTGGTACCCGGTCAGAAACATTTCAGGAAAAGCCAAAAGATCGGCCCCGGCGGCGGTTGCCTGCTTGTGGGCATCCAGGGCTTTTTTGATATTTCCGTCAAAGTCGCCCACGGTCGGGTTAAGTTGCGCCAGTGTCAGGCGGAAATTTTGCGGCATTTGAACCCCTGATAAAACTTATTCACCCAGAAATACACAGGCTTTACAAGCAAACACAAGCCTTGCCGGCACCATCTCGCGGATTGCGATAAAAAACCGTTGCCCATTCGGGCGTTAGCACCTAATATTTCTCAATTGTTGCAAAGCCCTCTCTTGAGGAACCTTGTCGAATTGTTGGAGAATTATGTTGAAACATCGCCATTTGATCAGTGCCGCCGCTATCAGTGCCGCTTCTGCTTGTTTTACAACGGTTGTTACGCCTGCTTTCGCGCAGGAAACAAATGTAGAGACAAAACAATATGATACGGGCGGAATTTATGAAGGCGAATTCCTGAACGGGAAGCAACACGGGCGCGGTACCTACCGGCTGCCAAACGGATACGAGTATTCCGGCCAATGGATCGAAGGGCGGATAGAAGGGGACGGCGTGGCACGCTTTCCGAACGGGTCCGTTTATGAAGGTGAATTCATCAACGGCCGCCCCGAGGGGGAAGGCAAAATTACCTTCTCGGATGGCGGCACCTATGAAGGCTCATGGCTTGACGGTAAGATTTCCGGTTCTGGCACGGCGACCTATGCAAATGGCGTGGTTTTCAGCGGCGAATTCTTGAATGCAGTGCATCATGGCACGGGAACCATGACCAGCCCGAACGGGTATATCTATGAAGGTACGTGGGATAACGGCGTCAAACATGGTCGCGGAAAAATCACCTACCCCGACGGTGCAGTTTATGATGGCGACATCGTCCGCGGCGTTCGTGAAGGTGGCGGCTCGCTTACTTTGCCAGATGGAGTCACCTATGTGGGCCAGTGGCAAAACGGACAGATCAACGGCAATGGCGTTCTAACGCAAGCCAACGGCGACACCTATGATGGCGTCATGGTTAACGGCCAGCGTGACGGTCAGGGGATTGCTTCTTATGCCAATGGTGACCGGTATGAGGGCGGCTTCTCCGGAGATCAGCGCAATGGTGTCGGCACATTTACAGGGTCGGACGGATATATTTATACGGGGGTCTGGGTTGATGGCCGTATCGAAGGCGACGGAAAGGTCACCTACCCCGATGGCTCGGTTTATGAAGGTAGCTTCCTCAACGATGTTGCACACGGCCAAGGTAAAATTGTTTACGCTGACGGCTCCTCTTACGAAGGTGCGTGGGTGAATGGCGTTATTGAAGGCGGCGGGGTTGCCCGTTACGAAAACGGTTTGGTTTACGAAGGTGAATTCCGGAACGCCAAGAATCATGGCACCGGCACAATGACCTATCAAGACGGGTATCAGTATACCGGCCAATGGCAAGATGGCTTGCGTGATGGCCAAGGGGTTGCGACCTATTCCGATGGCACAATCTACACCGGAGCCTTTACCTCCGGTCAGCGTGAAGGGGCAGGCACAATTACAATGCCTGACGGTTTTGAATACACCGGCAACTGGTCAGGCGGCGAGATCGATGGCGAAGGCGCTGCCAAATATCCAAATGGTGATATCTATGAGGGCTTCTTTGCCAAAGGTCAGCGGCAGGGTCGCGGTGTCATGCGCTATGCTTCGGGTGAAGAATATGATGGCTTCTGGGCGAATGGGAACCCGGCAACCGAAGAAGAAGCAAACGCCGCTGCAGGCAACTAGAAAACTCAACCAAGTGTATGGGGAAACCACCGGTGCGTGGTTTTTCCCGAAAAATCTGCTTCTGACGGATTTTTTGCTTTAACTCGGCGTGAGCCTGATTATAGTAGCGCGCATGTGTAACACATTACCACATAACCCGATTCCGGTTGGCGGCAACGTCATTGCTGAAATCCTACTCCTTAGCCGCCTCTGAGCGTGCCGAGGATTTGGTGCGTGCGCTCAGAGGAGCTCTAAATCGCACCGAACTTCTCAAAGCTAAGGACCAAAACAGATGACTGACATGACCAATGATAAATCCCGTGTGTTAATTTTTGACACAACCCTGCGCGATGGCGAGCAAAGCCCTGGCGCAACAATGACCCATAACGAAAAACTCGAAATTGCAGAGATGCTCGAAACCATGGGCGTTGATATTATCGAAGCCGGGTTTCCAATTGCGTCTGAAGGTGATTTCGCTGCGGTAAGTGAAATCGCCAAACGCTCAGACCGTTCGGTGATTTGCGGGCTTGCCCGCGCCCAACCGGGAGATATCGAACGCGCGTGGGAGGCCGTGAAACACGCCAACCTGCCCCGCATTCATACTTTCATAGGCACATCTCCATCGCACCGCGCCATTACCGGCATGAATATGGAAGAGATGGCGAATTCCATTCATGAAACCGTCAGCTTGGCCCGAAACCTGTGTGACAATGTCCAGTGGTCTCCTATGGATGCAACCCGCACCGAAAACGACTACCTGTGCCGCGTGGTGGAAATTGCCATCAAGGCAGGCGCTACCACAATCAATATTCCAGACACCGTTGGCTACACAGCGCCAAGGGAAAGTGGTGATATTATCCGCATGTTGCTTGAAAGGGTTCCGGGCGCAGATGACATTATCTTCGCGACCCACTGCCACAATGACCTCGGCATGGCGACGGCCAACTCTTTAGCCGCGGTTGATGCTGGTGCGCGACAAATTGAATGCACAATCAATGGCTTGGGGGAGCGCGCTGGCAACACGGCTTTGGAAGAAGTTGTCATGGCAATCAAGGTGCGAAACGACATTATGCCGTATCATACCGAGATCGACACCGCCAAAATTATGGCCATCAGCCGCCGTGTGGCGACTGTTTCCGGTTTTCCGGTTCAGTATAACAAGGCCATTGTGGGTAAAAATGCTTTTGCCCATGAAAGTGGTATCCATCAGGATGGTATGCTGAAAAACGCCGAAACCTTCGAGATAATGCGGCCGGAAGATATCGGGCTGAGCGAAACATCTTTGGTGATGGGCAAGCACTCGGGCCGCGCGGCTTTGCGCTCCAAACTGGAGAACCTCGGGTTTACCTTGGGGGATAACCAGCTCAAGGACGTGTTCGTGCGCTTCAAAGAACTGGCCGACCGCAAAAAAGAAGTGTTCGACGACGACTTGGTTGCGCTGATGAACACCTCGGCCGCCAGCCCTGTAGAAGGCGCGCTCAATTTGGAAAGCTTGCGCGTAGTGTGTGGGACAGAGGGCCCGCAAACGGCTGAAATGAGCCTGAGTGTTGGCGGCTCGACGAAATCCGTGACCGCCACCGGCGATGGCCCTGTTGACGCAACTTTCAATGCGATCAAAGAAGTGTTTCCGCATACGGCGCGTTTGCAGCTCTATCAGGTTCATGCGGTGACCGAGGGCACGGATGCGCAGGCGACCGTGAGTGTTCGTATGGAAGAAGACGGAAAAATTGTAACCGGGCAAAGCGCGGATACGGATACAGTTGTGGCGTCTGCAAAAGCTTATATCAACGCCCTGAACAATCTCGTCGTTCGCCGTGAAAAAACGGCACCCGCCTAAACGTTGCTCGGGGGCGCTCGCGCCCCCCTTGCCCGTTGGGCAATTCCCCCCGAGGATATTTTTTACAATTTGGATGGTTGGCAGGTTCTTGCCGGCATCATACAAATTGCATAGAAATGTCACGGCACTGGCAAAGCGGGCTTTTAACTGATAAAGCTTGTGTCTATAAGCGCTTATTAGCGAAAATTCGGGGCCGAATGGCCCGTTCCTACAGGCAAGGAAACACATATGGTTGGGCTATTTGGCGGCATGTTCTCTGCGGATATGGCCATTGATCTGGGCACGGCAAACACATTGATTTATGTGAAGGGCAAAGGGATTATTCTCAACGAACCTTCGGTTGTTGCGTATCATATTCGCGACGGCAAAAAGCAGGTGTTGGCTGTGGGTGAGGATGCCAAGCTTATGTTGGGGCGCACGCCGGGCAGCATTGAGGCCATTCGGCCGATGCGCGACGGTGTGATTGCCGATTTCGACGTTGCTGAGGAAATGATCAAACATTTCATCAAGAAAATCCACCGGAGGGCGTGGTTTGTGCCCAAACCGCGAATTATTGTTTGTGTGCCGCACGGCGCGACACCTGTGGAAAAGCGGGCCATCCGGAGCTCGGTTGAGCAAGCAGGCGCTGGCAAAGTTGGCTTGATTGCCGAGCCGATCGCGGCAGCTATTGGTGCGGGTATGCCAATTACCGACCCAACCGGCTCTATGGTGGTTGATATCGGCGGCGGGACAACCGAGGTGGCTGTGCTGTCCTTGGGTGATATTGTTTATGCGCGCTCGGTGCGCGTGGGTGGTGACCGGATGGATGAAGCTATTATTTCGACCTTACGCCGCCAGCACAATATTTTGGTGGGGGACGCCACTGCCGAGCGGATCAAAACGTCGATCGGCACAGCGCGGATTCCCGATGATGGCCGTGGTGCCAGCATGGAAATTCGGGGGCGTGATTTGCTAAACGGCGTGCCCAAAGAAACCGAAATTACGCAAGCGCAGGTTGCTGAAGCTTTGGCTGAGCCGGTTCAACAAATTTGTGACGCCGTTATGGCGGCGCTTGAGTCTACCCCCCCTGACCTAGCAGCCGATATTGTTGACCGAGGGGTTATGCTCACCGGGGGTGGCGCGCTATTGGGAGACCTCGACCTTGCCTTGCGTGAGCAAACCGGGCTCGCGATCTCCGTAGCCGACGAAACTCTGAACTGTGTGGCCCTCGGCACGGGTAAAGCGCTCGAATTCGAAAACCAGCTTCAGCATATTCTGGATTACGGCAACTAGCGGGGAATCGTGGCAACGAATGACCAGACAGGAAACGCATGGCGGGCGATCAGACGCCTGATTGTCGGGCTAACCCTGTTTCTGTTTTTTGCCCTCTTTATCTTGTGGCGGATCGACAGCCCAAGGGTTGAGCGCTTTCGTATGGCGTTGGTGGACAGGTTTGTGCCCAATATGGAGTGGGCGCTTGCACCTGTTACCCAGTTTACACGCATTGTTTCTGACTACCAATCTTATGCCCAAATTTACCAGAGAAATCAGGAATTGCGCCAAGAGCTTCAACGCATGAAAGGCTGGCAGGAAGCCGCGCTCCAGCTTGAGCAGACAAACGCTCAATTGAGAGCCCTCAATAACGTGCAGCTTTCCCCGAGCCTTGGCTTTGTAACGGGCGAAGTTATCACCGATAGCGGGAGCCCGTTTAGCCAATCAGGCTTACTCAATGTAGGCCTTCTCGATGGCATTCAAGACGGGCAAGCCGCCGTTGACGGGCTTGGATTGGTCGGACGCATTTCAGGTGTTGCGGACCATACTTCAAGGTTGGTTTTCCTGTCTGATGTTTCATCACAAGTACCGGTCATCATCCGACCCTCCGGACAAACGGCCATTTTACACGGAGACAATACCCTCGCGCCAAAAGTGCTTTTTATCGAAACACCCGATGACGTCGTACCGGGAATGCGGGTTGTTACCTCGGGGGATGGCGGTGTGTTTCCACCCGAACTTCTTGTAGGGCAAATCGTTCGCACGGCCAGCGGGGAAGCGCGTGCATTGTTGGCTGCCGATTACGAAGGATTGGAATTTGTTCGTGTTTTGCGCAATTCTCCTTTGGACCAAATCACAGGTTCGGGTGGATTGGTCGGCGACGAGATACCTGAAACCGCGCCGGAACCTCCTTCTGAGCCTTTGGCAGGAGAGCCGTTTCAACCACCTCCGACGCGGGGGGCTGGCAATTGATAATTTCGCCTAGATTATGGTTGCTTCGCGCTCTTTACTTTGCCCTCGGCCTGCTTTGCATTGCTTACCCGCTACTCCCGCTCCAGTTCACGCCTGACCGTTTT
>DFBP01000024.1:0-3241 GCA_002366685.1 Rhodobacterales bacterium UBA3077
CACGAGGAGATTGCCTGGGTCAAAGATCTGTTCCCTGACAGCACCGATTATCTCGACGTTTACGAGCGCTTCGGGTTGCTCGGCCCTGGTGCGGTCATGGGGCATTCGATCTACCTGTCCGACCGCGAGTGGGATGCCATCCGCGATAGCGGCGCCAGTATTGCCCACTGCCCCACTTCCAATGCGTTCATCGGTTCCGGCCTGTTCCATGCCACGCGCAGCCACGCTGCCGGAATTCGTACCGGCCTCGCCACCGACGTTGGCGGTGGGTCAAGTTTTTCCATGCTGCGGACCATGGCCTCGGCTTACGAGATAGGGCAATTGCGCGGAGACGCCCTCCATCCTTCGCAACTTCTCTACATGGCCACCCAAGGTAGCGCCGATGCGCTACATATTGGCGACAAAGTCGGCAACCTCGAAGCAGGCCGAGAAGCCGATATTGTGGTCCTCAATCTTACGTCCTCTCCAGTAATCGAGCAGCGCGTCCAAAACGCTGAAGGCTTTTGGGAGACTGTCTTTCCAACCATAATGCTCGGTGATGATCGCGCAATTGAGGCTGTTTATATAGCCGGGAACCAAATAGATTCTTAAACGTACCTGCACTATATTTGGTGGGAATCCAAAAATACTTGCAATATCTGGCATTTTGGTCAAAGTAGATGGGTGCGCCTGAAGAGCGCGACCAACATAACGAGGGCTAAAATGTCAGACACAACCAACGGCGAATTCGCCGACCCGAATGTAACTCCGCCGATACACAAAGCAATACCGCTTGGCTTGCAGCACGTTTTGGCAATGTTTGCCTCAAACGTCACACCTTCGATCATTATCGCCGGGGCTGCAGGCTTTGCTTTTGGTGGCGCAGATATGACCTACCTTGTGCAAATGGCAATGCTGTTTGCGGGTATCGCAACACTATTTCAAACCGTAGGTCTTGGGCCGATTGGCGCGCGCCTACCTATCATGCAAGGCACCAGTTTTGCCTTTGTGACAGTGATGATCATCGTCGTAAAAACCTACGGCATGGATGCCCTGATGGGCGCTATCATCATAGCAGGCTTTTTCCACTTCGCACTTGGGACTGTTATCGGTAAAATCCGGTTCCTGTTCCCACCGCTTGTAACAGGCTTGGTAATCCTGACCATTGGTCTGAACCTTATAGCGGTTGGCATCAAATACGCAGCTGGCGGCGCAGCAGACTTCCAGATGGCCGCCGAAAGCTTCGGCTCAATGGCGCATTGGGGCCCCGCGCTCATTGTGATAATCGTTGCTCTTGGCTTCAAGTTCTGGACAAAAGGCACTCTGTCAGCCTCGGCGATTCTGATCGGTCTGATCGCCGGTTATATTGCCGCAATCGCAACCGGGCTGGTGAGCTTTGGTGGCGAGCGTGGCGTTATGGCCAAAATCTCCGGCGCTGATGCTGTTGCCCTGCCGCAATGGATGCCATACGGCATTTCTTTTGAGCTTGGCGCAATCATCCCTGTAGCCCTAATCGCCATCGTTTCCGCGATTGAGACCGTAGGTGACACAAACGCCACCACAAAAGGTGGGGCAAACCGCGAAGCGACCGACAAAGAAGTTGCCGGCGCGACCTTCGCAGACGGTTTAGGTTCAGGCATTGCGGCACTGTTTGGTGGCCTGCCAAATACATCGTTCAGCCAAAACGCCGGTATCGTGGCGATGACCGGTGTTATGAGTCGCCATGTGGTGACCATCTCGGCCTTGATCCTGATCGCTTGCGGGCTTTCACCCAAAGTGGCAGCGGTGTTCTCGTCTATGCCATTGCCTGTCCTTGGTGGCGGTGTGATCGTGATGTTTGGTATGGTGGCTTCTGCAGGTCTCAACATGCTGGCAGATGTTCAGATGAACCGCCGCAACATGATCATCATGGCGATCTCGCTCTCTGTGGGTCTCGGATTGGCTCAGGTGCCAACCGCGGTGCAATACCTACCGGGTGTCATAAACACCATGGCTGTATCAGGTTTGCTACCGGTGGCGCTGATCGCCATCATCCTGAACCTTGTTTTGCCGCAAGAAGACTAATTTGAAAGGGCGGCGGAAATATCCGCCGCCCTTTAGCTCTTAAGTATCTTTCCCCGACATCTTTGAATTATGAAAGCTCTGCGGCCAGAACCCGTGCGCGCTCCGCCGTTTTAGGCATATCAATCCCTGTGATGTGCCCATCCTGAACAACAGCACGACCCTCCACATAAAGGTCCCGAACCCGTTGCGGGCCACATAACACCAGTGCGGCGACCGGGTCCCATGCTCCGGCATTGGCAAGGTTTCTCACATCCCAAACCGCAAAATCTGCGCGTTTTCCAACTTCCAGTGATCCACAATCAGGCCGCCCAAGCACCTCTGCCCCGCCGCGAGTGGCAACTTCCAGGGCTTCGCGGGCGCTAAAGGCATCGGCTCCGTTCTGTACCCGTTGTAACAGCATTGCCTGCCGCGCTTCAGAGATCAAATCTCCGGCATCGTTACTTGCAGAGCCATCAACCCCAAGGCCGACCTTTACGCCGGCATCCCGCATCGCCCGCACCGGCGCAATGCCTGAGCCAAGGCGGCAATTGGAGCACGGGCAGTGGGCCACTCCGGTTCCGGTGGCTGCAAACAGATCAATCTCCGATACATCCAGCTTCACGCAATGGGCATGCCACACATCATCGCCAACCCACCCTAGATCACGAGCATATTCGCCGGGCCGACAACCGAACTTTTCAAGGCTATAAGCGATATCTTCGTCATTTTCGGCAAGATGGGTGTGGAGCATCACACCCTTATCTCGCGCTAATAACGCGCTATCGCGCATCAGTTCACGGCTCACCGAAAAGGGGGAACAGGGGGCCAGCCCAACTTTCAGCATCGAACCCTCCGAGGGGTCGTGCCATGCATCTATCAGCCGGATAGAATCTTCCAGAATGTCAGATTCCCGCTCGACCAAGCTATCCGGCGGCAAACCACCATCACTTTCGCCAATGCTCATCGATCCGCGGGTCGGGTGAAAACGCATGCCTAGGCTCTGCGCGGCCTCAATGGTGTCTTCCAGCCGCACCCCGTTTGGGTAGAGATATAGATGATCAGACGACATTGTGCAGCCCGACAACGCAAGCTCGGCCAGCCCGACCTGAGCTGAAACCTTCATGTGCTCCGGGCCCATTTTGGCCCAGATCGGATACAGGGTTTGCAACCAGCCAAACAAAAGCGCATCTTGCCCGCCGGGCACAACGCGGGTCAGACT
>DFBP01000024.1:3282-11123 GCA_002366685.1 Rhodobacterales bacterium UBA3077
AACCAATAGGCAGCCACCAGCGATCTCTCGCCGTTCGCCATCCATAGTGACCAATACATCCGCGTTTTTAACCAGAAGCGAGGCCATTATTCAGCCGGCGCACCGGCGCGGAGCCATGATCCGAGAATATCGCGTTCGTCTTGGGTCATACCGGTTTCATTGCCCATAGGCATTGTGGTCGAAAGAACGGCCTGCGCCACAATGGTGCTGCTATGCGCACGAATCTGGTCTAGCGAGTCAAATGTGACCCCGAGCGGTGGCTCCTCGAACCACTCATGTGTGGGCGTGCTCGAATGGCAACTGGCACAATGGGTCATGACAATTTCCATTGCTTCGGTTGGATAAAAGGCCACCTCGTTCTGGTCTGGCCGCCATGTCGAAAATGCGATCAACCCAACCGACATAGCTACCACCAGCGGCCATTGCCATTGCACGGCAAACCCATGCATCCCGGCTTCATGCCGGTTGTAGAAAATCCGCACCGTTGCACCGATCACCAAGACCATGGCCACCATGACCCACGCGTAAGGGTGGCTGTAGGTGATCGGATAATGATTGGAAATCATCATCAAGATAACCGGCAAGGTCAGGTAGTTATTGTGGGTCGAGCGCAGCTTCGCGATCTCGCCATATTTTCCATCGGGTGTGCGGCCTGCCTTGAGGTCATCCACCACAATCTTTGTGTTCGGGATGATTACAAAAAACACGTTGCCTGTCATCATCGTGGCAATAATGGCCCCGGTGTGCAGCCACGCGGCCCGCGAAGAAAACACCTGCTGAAAGCCCCATGAGGCTGCCACAATTGCGACAAAGAGTACTGCAAACACCAGTACCGGCTTGGTGCGGAGTGGCGATTTGCACAACCAGTCATACAAATACCAAGAGGCCACCAATGACAGGATCGAAAGTGTAATTGCCATTCCGGCGGTGAGGTCCAGCACTTCACGGTCGATCAACAACCCGCTGGCGCTCCAGTAATAGGTCACAAACATCATGGTGAAACCGGTGAGCCAAGTCGAATAACTCTCCCACTTGAACCACTTCAGGGCTTCGGGCATTTCGTCAGGCGCCACCTGATATTTCACAACATGGTAAAACCCGCCGCCATGGACCGACCAGCTGTCACCCTTGGCGCCTTCTGGCAGACCTTTGCGCTTTTTCAAGCTGCTATCCAGCCACATAAAGTAAAACGAAGACCCGATCCAACCAATGGCCGAGATGATATGCGCCCAGCGCACAAAAAGACTAGCCCATTCCTGCAAAACGACTTCCATGATTTTCCCTCTTGTTTTTTTCTAGACTAGACGGTCAAATCAGAAAGGAAAAGAAAATTTTGGAGCAGGTATGATTATCGGCGAAGAAGACTTCGTGGCCCGCTATGGCGGGGTCTACGAACACAGTGATTGGGTCGCGAAGAAGGCTTTTGAAATGGAATTGGCAGAACCCGATTCACTTCAGGAAGTGATGCGCGGCATTATAGAAAACGCCGGCCACGAGGCCCAGTTAACCCTGCTTTGCGCCCACCCTGATCTGGCTGGAAAACTCGCAAAATCAGGTGCGCTCACCAATGAAAGCACCTCAGAGCAGGCGAGCGCGGGCCTGGACCAATGCACAGCCGAAGAATTTGAGGCGTTCACAACGCTGAACGAGGTCTACAAATCCCGCTTCGGATTCCCGTATATCCTTGCGGTGCGCGGGCGGCACAGGACGGAAATTCTGGCAAACTTCCGCAGCCGTGTGGATAACACCCCGGAAACCGAGTTTCGCGAAGCGCTTGATCAGGTTCACCAGATCGCAGCGCTCCGCCTGAAAGCTCTTATCAGCGAATAATGCGCGCTCTATTTAGTGCCAAACATCCGGTCGCCCGCGTCACCCAAGCCCGGTAAAATATACCCGACATCGCTCAGCTGCCGGTCCAGCGCCGCTGAAATAATCGGCACGTCCGGATGCGCTTCTTTCATTCGCGCCACGCCTTCAGGGGCGGCGAGAAGGCACATGAAACGAATGTCCTTTGCGCCTGATTTTTTGAGCAAATCTATGGCCGCCACCGCGGAGTTTCCGGTCGCGAGCATCGGGTCCACCGCAATCACAACCCGCTCATCCATCTCTTTGGGCACCTTGAAATAGTATTGCACCGGTTTGAGGGTTTCCTCGTCCCGATACAGGCCCACAAAACCAACTCGGGCAAACGGGATCAAATCCAGCATCCCGTCGAGCAACCCGTTACCCGCCCGCAAGATAGAAATCAGAGCTAGTTTTTTACCTTTCAAAACAGGTGCTTCCATTTCTTCCAGCGGCGTTTCAACCGTTGTTATGGTCATGGGAAGATCGCGCGTAACCTCATAGGCCAGCAAGTGGCTTATCTCGCGCAAGAGCTGCCGAAACACAGCCGACGAGGTATCTTTTTCGCGCATTTTTGTTAACTTGTGCTGCACCAAAGGGTGGTCGACGAGGGTGAAATGTTGCATTTCTTAAGCTCCGTTAAATTTGGCCATCAATTTGCTGCGGGTGACATCGTCACAAAAGGCGGCTTGCATGGCTGTGCGGTTTATCGCGTTAAAATCATCCTGCGTCCAGCCCAGAGATTCAGACAAGCCGCGATATTCGGCTGTCATATCCGTGTGAAAATAGGGCGGATCATCGGTAGAAACGGTCACCTGAACGCCCGCTTCGCGCAGGGCAGAAATCGGATGGGCTTGCAGGTCAGCAAATATCCCGAGCGAGATATTTGACCCCGGGCAAACCTCAAGCACCACGCCTTCATCAACCAATCTTTTACCCAAAGCAGGGTCCTCAATGGCCCGCACCCCGTGGCCGATTCGGCTAACGCGCAAGTGGTCCAGCGTTTCGCGCACGCTATCGGCCCCCTCGACCTCACCTGCGTGGGAGGCCAGCCCCAGTCCAGCTTCTCGGGCGATATCGAAGGCATAGGCAAAATCAGCCGCGCTGAACTGGCTTTCATCCCCCCCCATGCCAAAACCGGTCACCAAACCACCCGCGGTTTCAGCTGTCACTCGCGCCGTAACCCGCGCTTGTTCGGGGCCAAAATGGCGCACACAGGTCGGGATGAACCGAGCCTCGACAGGACTGGCCAAGGCCGCCTCCGTCATCGCCGCGAGGTATTCCTTCCACGCGACCAAATCACCACCGCCACAGAAATCAGGCGCGAGGAACATTTCGGTGTAGATCACACCATGTGAAGCCTGTTCTTCAAGTACAGCCGTCACAAGTCGCCCAAAATCCTCGGGGCTTTTCAGAACTTCGCAGGCGCGCTCATATGTGGCCAGAAACTCGACAAAATTACCCCACACATAGGTACCGTTTTCGTCAAAGACTCCGTCCATGCTCACGCCTTTTTCAGCGGCAAGTTGCCGGATAAAGGCCGGAGGCGCGGCGCCTTCCAAGTGCAAATGCAGCTCGGTTTTGGGTATTTCTGAAAAATTCATAAAAAGCTCTTTCCGTGTTTCCCAGGGGCCAGCCCTAAATGTTTGGCAATTGTTTCTCCGACATCGGTGAAGCCAACTTGCCCGAGGTTACCCTCGCGAGCAAGACCGGCAATCAGCACCGGAACCCGCTCGCGCGTATGCTCCGTGCCTTCCCATGTTGGATCGTTCCCGTGGTCCGCACTGATTATCAGCAAGTCCCCGCCCCGCAGTTTGTCAGTAATTTCGGGCAACCGCGTGTCAAAGGCTTCAAGATGGCGCGCATAGCCTGCCACATCGCGGCGGTGCCCATACAGGCTGTCAAACTCGACATAATTGGCGAAAACAAAATCTCCGTCTCGAGCCTCGTCCATCAGTCGAACCGTTTGGTCGACAAGCGCCATGTCGTCCTTACCCTTGAATATTTCGCTAATCCCCTGATGCGCAAAAATATCCCCGATTTTTCCCACGGCCAGTGTTCGCCCACCGCCTTGAATGACCCGGTCGCAAATCGTTGGCTCTGGCGGTGCAATTGCATAATCTCTGCGGTTTGACGTGCGGGTAAAGTTCCCGGGTTCGCCGATAAAGGGCCGCGCAATGACGCGCCCTACCATCATTGGGTGAAATATCTCCGCCGCGATCTCGCAAATCTCAAGCAGGCGCGCCAGCCCGAAGCTTTCTTCATGGGCGGCAATCTGGAAAACACTATCGGCCGAAGTGTAGCAGATCGGCTTGCCGGTTTTCATGTGCGCCTCCCCCAGATCGTTGATAATAACCGTGCCGGAAGCGTGGCAATCCCCAAGCACCCCGGGCAGGCCTGCGCGTTCAATAAACTCGGCCAGCTTATCTTGTGGAAAGGCCGGGGTTGTATCTGGAAAATAGTGCCAGTCAAAAGGGACAGGTACTCCGGCCAGTTCCCAATGGCCGGTCGGCGTATCCTTCCCGTTTGAGGCTTCGTTGGCCGATGCGAAAAACCCGGTATTGCCCGCCATACCAGCAGGGAGTTCACCACACGCCTCTTTCGCGGCCCCCCCAAAACCGAGCGCCTCAAGATTTGGCAGTTTTAGCGGCCCCGAACGGCCTTCATTGGCACGGCCAGCCGCACATTCGTCAGCGATATGGCCCAAAGTATTCGAACCTTCATCACCAAATTTGGCGGCATCCAGCGCGCCGCCAATGCCTACAGAATCCATTATTAGCAAGAATGCCCGCGCCATTACTCTATCCTCTCGATAATGAGCGGGCTCTCTTGCGGCACAGTTTCGCCAATGCGATAGGCCGCCAGTACCCGCTTTTTAGCCTCGGCAAGGCTCGCTTCATCTTTCGCGTGAACCCGCGCTATGGGCTGCTCGGAATCCACGGCCTGCCCAACGCCAGCCAGCCAATCCAGCCCAACAGAATAGTCGATCGGATCAGATGAGCGCGTCCGCCCTCCTCCCAGTGCAACCACAGCCATGCCAACGCCACGCGTGTCAACTGCGTTTACAAATCCTGAATGGCTCGCGTAAATCTCTTCGGTTAGCGGAGCGCGTTCCAAATAATGCTCGGACTTTTCGACGAAATCAACCGGCCCGCCCAGAGCTGCAACCATTTTTCCGAACCGCTCAGCCGCTTGGCCGGACTGAAAGGCCTCCGCCATTTTTTCAGTCCCCTCTGCCACATTGCGCACCAGTCGTGCGTTTGCCAGCAGCTCCGCTCCCAAGGCGATTGTAACATCCCACAGGCGACTGTCGATTTCCTTGCCGGTCAAGAACTCAACCGCGTTTTGCATCTCAAGCGCATTGCCCGCTGCCCGCGCCAAAGGCTCGTTCATATCGGTGATCAGCGCACTCGTGCGACAACCCGCGTCATTCGCGACCCGCACAAGACTTTCCGCCAATTCCCGCGCCTTGGGCACACTATCCATAAATGCACCCGAGCCGCACTTAACATCCAGCACAAGCCCCTCCAGACCTGCCGCTAGCTTTTTTGACAAAATAGACGCGGTTATCAAGTCCACCGACTCTACGGTCGCGGTCACATCGCGAATGCTGTACAGGCGCTTGTCGGCAGGGGCCACTTCACCTGTTTGACCGATAATCGCGCAGCCCACTTCTCTGGTTACCTTGCGTAGCGTTTCGATATCAGGCTGCGTATCGTAGCCCGGGATCGAGTCAAATTTATCTAGTGTGCCGCCCGTGTGGCCGAGCCCGCGCCCCGAGATCATAGGTACATATGCCCCGCACACAGCCAATGCAGGCGCGAGCATTAGCGATACATTGTCGCCAACCCCTCCTGTTGAATGCTTGTCCAGAACCGGCCCGGGCAAATCCCAGCCCAGCACATCACCGCTGTCGCGCATGGCTTCGGTGAGAGCAACCCGTTCGGGCAAGGTCATCTTCTGAAAAAACACAGCCATCGCAAACGCGGCCGCTTGTTCACCTGAAACAGAGCCATCAGGAATGCCCCCGATGAAAAAATCAATCTGTGCCTTGCTGAGCTCCAGCCCATCGCGCTTGGCGGCGATCACCTCCTGAGCAAGCATCAGCTTGCGCCATCAAGATGCGCCGATGTAAACGAGCTCGGCAACAGCGCGCCTAGAGTTGTGCGGCCAACCACTTCCCGCGGGTTGGCCGATATAATAACCGTGTCCGGCGTGCCAAATTCCGCTATTTTCTGCCGACATCCACCGCAAGGTGTTATCGGCACTTCACTTTCAGCCAAAACCAAGATCTCGGCAATATCACCCTGCCCCGCGGCGACCATGGCCGCAACTGCCCCAGCCTCGGCGCAAGTTCCTTCAGGGTAAGCGACATTTTCCACATTACATCCAGAAAAAACATCGCCGGCTTTTGTGCGTATCGCCGCGCCAACCTGAAAATTGGAGTATGGCGCATAGGCGTTCTCGCGAACCTGTCGCGCGGAATCAAAAAGGGACATGGCAATTCCTACAGTTTGGTAAAAATTGATTATGCAGTCAAAAAAGCCGGATGCGCAAGACTAGCCAGCGGCTTTTTTCCAGCTTTCGCGTTTACGATAAAGCGTTGATGGCGATACATTGAGCATGCGGGCCGCCTCAGGAACAGAACCGTTGCATTCTTCGATTGTCAACTCCACAAACTGGCGCTCGAATTCCGCGAGCGTTAATCCCACAAAGCGCCCAAGACTATCTTCGGACACTTCTTTGGCAGCGTCCCGCGTGGCAACCAGTTTTTGCACAGTATCGTTCTCGGACAAGGCTTCTGTCCCGGAAGTAACCTCCGCAGGGAGCATAGTCGGCAATACTTGTGTTGCATCGTTAAGGACCACTACGTGGCGCAAGACATTCAGCAGTTGCCTCACATTTCCGGGCCACGAATAGCGCGCAAATATGCGTGTCACTTCGGGAGATAGCTTTTCAAATTTTCGCCCTTCCTCGCGCGCATACCTGCGAAGAACCTGTTCAGCGATCAGGGTTATATCCTCCTCCCGCTCGCGCAAAGCCGGCATATGCATCGGCACAACATGCAGCCGATAATAAAGATCTTCCCGGAACCGACCTGCACGCACCTCGGCCAACGGGTCCCTGTTGGTAGCGCACAGAATCCGGACATCAACGGATTTTGCACTCACGGCCCCCACGGGTTGAATTTTCGAAGTTTCGAGAAACCGCAGGAGCTTAGTTTGCAGGCTCATCTCCATTTCACAAATCTCGTCAAGGAAAAGCGTACCGCCGGAAGCCGCTTCCGCTGCGCCCATCTTGTTGGCAATCGCACCGGTGAAAGAGCCTTTAAGGTGCCCAAAAACCTCGGATTCCAGCAGATCCGCGGGGATTGCCCCGCAATTTAGCGGAACAAACGGTGCTTTTGCGCGGCCGGAAACTGCGTGGATCGCCTTTGCGGCAACCTCTTTTCCTGTGCCACTTTCGCCGGTTATAAAAACGGTTGCCGAACTGCGCCCTATATTATTGATCATGTCGTAAATTTGGCGCATCTGGGCCGATTTGCCGATAAATCCCTGAAATGACTCACCGGAAACGGGTATTTCGGGGGCAGATACCGGTGTTTTGATCGCCTCGAAACTTTGTGCGTTGGCAACGGCGCTCAGCAATTTTTTCTCGTCAAACGGTTTGACGAGAAAGTCAAAAGCTCCCTTTCGCATCGCTTCAATGGCGCGATTAATCGAACCGTTGGCCGTAATAACTATAATTTTTGCAGTGGATTTGCCACGCAGTATCTCCGCCATTAATTCCGTACCATCACCGTCCGGCAACGTCAGGTCGAGCAATGTTACGCAGAAATTTTGCTGGCTGATGGCCTCCCGTGCTTTGGAGATGGTATCACAGGAAACAACCTCGTTGCCCGCCTTCTCGAGCACCGAGCGATATACCATCGCCATCGATGAGGTGTCTTCAACAAGCAGAATAGGTGATGTCATGTTTTAACCCTATTAACGGTCGAG
>DFBP01000024.1:11168-18607 GCA_002366685.1 Rhodobacterales bacterium UBA3077
CAGGCCCAATCTCCTGTTTTGGCCGTTGCGTTCAATTGTTCCGCGATGTGCTGCAGATTAACCGCGCCGATCGCACCAGCTACCGAAATCAATATATGGGTGTTTGCTCGGATCGGCAATACATCCTGATCCTGTATGCCTTTTTGCAACCCGTCTTTTACATCTGCAAGGTCGCTAATGACTTTATCAAGCAACTCCTGCATGGAATCGTGGCCTATCAATTCCTTAAGTCCATCATAAATGTCCATCTGGATATCAGCATCAAGATTACGCTCGAGTTCAGCGTCACCCGCCCCATCGGCCTCGCCGGTATATATCAAAATCGCGTTTCCGAACGCAGCCAGATCGGTGAGTGGCTTTGCGATTATACCATCCGCCCCCGCGTTCGTAATCCTCTCCAGATGCTCGGGTAAAACATAGGCGGTTAGCGCCAGCAATGTCGTCTCTGCTTTTGAGTCCGGCCGCGCGCGCATTTCGCGCATAACTTCCAAACCCGACTTTCGCGGCATCTCGATGTCAATCAGCCCGAGATTAAAGTCACCACTCTCGAAAAGCGCCATCGCTTCCACGCCATCCGCAGCTGTTTCGACAACCGCGTTCATTTTTTTCAACATCTGTGTAGCGACAAGCTGATTGGTTGGGTTGTCCTCCGCCAACAATATGCGCAAGTGCGACAAGTCTGGAAGGCCGTTTTTCAAACTCGGGCGCGCACGCTCGGCCGAAGCAATTGGAAACGCAATTTTATCATCGCTATTTGTTGCCAAAATCAGCAGATCTTCCGGAAAAATAACCCGCACCCGGGCCCCTCCGGAAACGCGATTTTCAACCCGTATTTCACCACCGGATTTTTGGGCCAGTGACTGCGCAATATAGAGCCCGAGTCCCGATCCTTCCACGGCATTTTCTTTTGGGCGCCCGTGTTTTGAAAACAGTGTGGCATAGGCCTCTTCACTAAAGCCTGGTCCGTCGTCCAAAACTTCGATCACAAGTTCGGCGTTCTCACCGCGACCGAGCCGCACTTCAAGCACACCCTCATCTGAAAACTTAAGGGCGTTGCCGACGATATTATTAAATATCCGTAAAAAGTCGAGTTGGGGCATACGAAGCGATTTGGGGATAATCCCTTTTCGCGTCATCTGGAATTCGATGCCTTTTTGCTCAACTGATGTCGCCCACATCGAACCAAGCTGCCATATCGACGGAACCAACTCCGTGATCGGATTGGTTTCGGACACATCAACCGCAGTATCCAGCAAGTCATTTATATAAAGTGTGGCGGTTTTAATTCTTTCAACCAGCTCGGCGCTGTCTTCGTTTAACTCAAACTCCTCCAGCAATTGGCTGGCGCCTAGTATCTGGCTCAGCGCAGACCGGATATCGTGTGAAAGCAGGAGCGGCACATCCTGATCGCCGTCCATTTCACTAACATCATGTATGCGTTGGTCAAACTTGGTCAAATTCTCGCCTCTACGAATCAGCTCGTCACGCCAATATCACCTTCTGGTTGAAGTATGACCCATATATAAGGAAAGTGTTACTCAATTCTTAGCCGAGAACCTCTGAAATCTTGTTTTTCAACGAATCGACCTCAAGTGGAATCTCGGCAACAAAATCATATAGCGCGGGTAAATACGAGCGACCAATCCCGAAAACCAAAGCTTCAGGGCAGTTTTTCCGCGCATTGGAAACCCGCTCCTCTTCATTTGCCATTCCCGATTCCATCATCACAATTTCAGCGCAGCTCGAATCGTTTTGGCTTAAATAATCAATATGAAAATCCGAAACTGCGGATTTGAAAACCATTTCCATTGGCGCAGACTGCATCTTGAGCAGAACTTTGAGATTGCGTTCTTTTTGTGCCTGGACGGGGACATCAATTGTTAAAACAATCTTGCCATCCTCTGTTTTTCCATGCCGGATTTCACCTGACATTTTATCAACAAGCGCCCTTGCAACAGCAGGCCCCAGCACTTCGGATGCGAAGCTGTCTGCGCTTTCTTCTCGCTCACCGGATATCAAATCCGGAGACCAACCGCCATCCAGATAGTCGACAACAATCCGACCGATAAGATGATTATCTTCATAGGAAATGCGGAGTTCTATTTCGCGTGCGCCAGCTGTTTCCAGAAAATAGGTCACAAGAAGCGCATAAGAACGTCGCAATCGGGTCGCGTCTCCACAGAGCCGTGTCGGAACCTCGCCAACGACCTCTACTTTGAATTTTGCCTTCGCCTGATCCGCAACAGGTCCCAGAAGATCCGGAAGAGCCGATATCAGATCCTGCGAGAAGAAAGGTTTATTGTCCAAGCCGAACTGGGCGTTATCCAGCGCCGCAAAATCGAGAATGTCTGTTAGCATCCCGAGCATCCGATTCGAGGATCTATCTACCTGCGTTAATATCTTTCGCTGCGAGGGTGTCATATTTGATTGTCGAGCCACGGCTAGCAACCCCAAAACCCCGTTCATGGGGGTGCGTAATTCATGACTCATCATTGTCAGGAACCGGGATTTCACAAGGCTGGCTTGCTTGAACCGCTCTGCAAGAACCATATTTTGCTCGGCCAGTTTTCGAAACCGCTGCCCATCCAGCACAAAATACCCCATAGCCATCATCACAAGCAAAACGGTGCTAATGCTGGCGTAAAGCGCAAAATTCGCGGCTTCGCGCATGTGTGCGCGGAAGACAGCGGCTTTCTGTTCCTCGCCAACGGTAACGCGCCGGCTCAGTTCACTCAACTCGCCTGAAAATGGATAAAACGCCTGGTGTATCTTAGACATGGTTGCGAAATCATAACTTGAGATGCTGACAACCAACGATTCCATCGCCTTCATCTCCTCAAACAGTCGCCCGATGGTATTGATTTCGAGATCATATTCGCGAAGACGGTCACCAACTTTACCACGCTGAAAAATGGCGATGCGGCTCCAAAGCACATCAAAGCGTTGATTGATATCGGCTGACGACGTTGTTAGCCCCGCATCCGAGGCGCGCAATGAATCGCGAAACCTCATTAATTCCTTTTCAAGCTGCGCGGCGGACCAGGAGATGTTTTCCTGGCTAGCCTCGCGCATTGCATCGATATTCTGGGAGAAAGTTACAAAACCGAATCCGGCGATAGTGACGGCAACCGTGACGACACCACCAAAAAGGAATTTCGGGAGTTGTAACTTCCAGCCCAATTTACTTGAGTTCCACTTTTACCAACTGCCAGATCAAGCGGGAGTTATAAACCGGGTCCTGAAGCTCTTGATGGTCT
The DNA here is from genome assembly GCA_002366685.1 of Rhodobacterales bacterium UBA3077. Taxonomy (GTDB): domain Bacteria; phylum Pseudomonadota; class Alphaproteobacteria; order Rhodobacterales; family Rhodobacteraceae; genus UBA3077. Next base: position 14,426 of record DFBP01000024.1, read on the forward strand.
GACATCGGGTAAACAACCCAAATCGGGCCTTTGTCTCGGCGAGAAAACCGCTCGCCGTCAGCAGATAAGGCAAATACAACGTCATAGTTTGCGAAATCCGCTACCGGAACCTCTACGGCGTAATCATTTACGGCTGTCAAAACGACGGTGCTTCCGCCCTCACCCAGCAATGCCAACACTTCGCGCCCGAGCGGTCCTTCAAAGCTTGTCATTGCATCGACAAATTCGTTTTCAGTATTGATCGCGGCTTGTGGTAACGCCAATACATCAGCTTCGCTTAGGGCCGTTTCTTCGCCGGTGAGCGTATTTACCAGCTTCAACATCGTTTCTTGCGCCATAACCAGCTGCGGCATCGCTGTGGCTAGCACAAAGCAGACGGCGGCGGCTGTTTTTAGTACTCGGGTCATGTAATTGTTCCTTATAACTTCCCTCAATCTCTATGCCATCTTAGATGCAAGAGGAATACCCTCCCAAAAACGAGCCGATTGCTGTATTTCATTGCATATTGCGGCGCACACAATTTTGCGCTTTTGCCTTTTGCAAATCCGAACAATCAAATTCGCGTTATGCAATTTACCAATTGTTAGAACAAAACAGAATTCCTGAGGTAAGGAGTGCTAAGAGGCTGTATTTATTATGAGTTTATTCATTTTTCTCCATATCTCAAAATGCAATCCAATCGTTGCTTGCAAAATTCCTACTTGGCAAAACCCATCGCTGCCAGCGCCACTTTAATCTCGTCGAGGATCACCGGATCATCAATTGTCGCCGGCATTTTCCATGCCGTTCCATCAGCAATCGCCGCCATTGTTCCACGGAGCACCTTACCCGAGCGGGTTTTGGGCAATCGTTCCACCACACAGGCCAGTTTAAAGGCTGCAACCGGACCGATCTTTTCACGAACAAGATTCGCGCATTCCGCTACTATCTCGCTATGATCTCGATCAACTCCCGAGGTCAGGCACAAAAAGCCCAGCGGCAATTGCCCTTTCAGCGCGTCGGCTACACCAATCACCGCACACTCGGCTACATCCGGGTGCGAAGAAAGAACCTCTTCCATGGCGCCGGTCGAAAGCCGGTGCCCCGCCACATTGATCACGTCATCGGTGCGCGCCATAATGTAGAGATAACCATCTTCGTCAATCATACCCGCGTCACCGGTTTCGTAATAACCGGGGAAGGTTTCAAGATAAGAGGACCGATAGCGATCTTCCGCCTGCCAAAGCCCGCTCAAGGTGCCAGGCGGCAACGGAAGCTTGATTGCAATCGCCCCCATCTCGCCTGCTTTGACCGGATGGCCGTCATCAGCGAGAGCCTGCACATCATAACCCGGCATCGGTACGGTTGGTGAGCCAAGCTTAACAGGCAGCTCCTCAAGCCCGAGCGGATTGGCCGCGATGGAATAACCGGTTTCGGTCTGCCACCAATGGTCCACCACCGGTACTCCAAGATGGTCTTGCGCCCAGATAATAGTGTCGCTATCCGCCCGTTCTCCCGCGAGAAACAACGCTTTCAGGCTGCTCATGTCGTATTTTTTTACAAATTCCCCTTCCGGATCGACTCGTTTAATGGCACGAAAAGCTGTCGGTGCTGTAAAGAACGAAGTTACCTTGTGCTCCTCGATCACCCGCCAGAAAGTACCAGCATCCGGTGTGCCAATAGGTTTTCCCTCAAATACAATCGCCGTGGCGCCGTAAATCAGTGGAGCATAGCAAATATAGGAGTGACCAACGACCCAACCCACATCCGATGCCGCCCAAAAAACCTCTCCGGGTTCAACGTTATAGATGTTCTTCATCGTCCATTGAAGCGCAACTGCGTGGCCGCCGTTGGGGCGGACCACCCCTTTGGGCTGCCCTGTGGTGCCGGATGTATACAAAATGTAAAGCGGATCTGCCCCGCCAACCGGTGTGCAAGGCGCGGGCACCGCACCTTCCTTGAAGGCATCCCACTCAAAATCGGTATCGCCGAGATCAGCCGCTAATTGTTCTCGCTGTAAGATCACGCCAAATTCTGGCTTATGCGCTGAAAGCTCAATCGCCTCGTCAAGTAGCGGTTTATAGGCAATCACCCGCCCCGGCTCGATCCCGCAGGAAGCGGCAATCACGGCTTTGGGGGTCGCATCATCAATGCGCACTGCCAATTCATTTGCGGCAAAGCCACCAAACACAACGGAATGCACAGCGCCGAGCCGCGCACAAGCCAGCATTGCCTCCAGCGCTTCAGGCACCATCGGCATGTAGATCAAAACACGATCACCTTTACCAACGCCCTTGCGGGCAAGCGCTCCGGCCAAAATGGCGACACGATCGGTCATTTCGGCATAACTAAAGGTTGCCTTTACGCCGGTGATCGGGCTGTCATAAATAATGGCCGCTTGCTCACCGCGTCCGGCCTCTACGTGCCGGTCAAGTGCGTTGTAGCAGGTGTTCATCACACCATCAGAGTACCATTGGTAAATGGGCGCATTACTGTCATCCAGCGCCTTTGTCGGCTTTTTAATCCAGTCAATAGCCTCGGCGGCCTGCATCCAAAATGCTTCAGGGTCGGCTTTCCAGCCCTGATAAACGTCCCGATATCCCATGATTTCGACTCCCGAAATAGTGGCCAAAACGGCCTTGGTGAATAATCACCCCTCGGGAAATGTAACCGCCTCTAACGGGCCGCTTCAACCCTCTTAAGACGGTTGAAACTCTTTGGCAATGGAAATGAACCATCGTTCATTATATGCTTCCGATACTGGTCCCCTCGTGGTTCCTGCCAAAATTGCGTGCCCCATTTGGTCTCCAAGAATTCAGTCGCCAGGTCTCCGATACTTTTGATCATAAAACCACAGTTGAATTAGGTGCAATATTAAATAGACAAAGAAATGGTACTTCAAGAAGCTATAATCTTGAATATGATACAAACTTACTATAGCGATAACTATTGCCAAACTTCCCCAAACAAACCGAACAACTCCTTTTCGCAAGTTTGAATTTGGATTCCCGTCAACAAACCAGAACGCAGCGGCTGCCAACCCAAAAGATACAAATACCGGCAATATCCATCTCAAGAAAATATCAGTTATTAGCTCTACCACCAAGACCCTCGCCATTCATCATCATTGACCTAGGCCTATCCGCATCCACAGGAATACAGCAGCCCGTAGGGTGGGGATCACCCTCGCCCTTAACTATACGCCGCCACCGGCGTCCCTGCCAAAGCGGCAATGTTCAGTAACCCTCGTGCGGTAATAGATGGCGTCACGATATGGGCTTTATTTCCCATCCCCATCAGGATCGGCCCGACCTCCAGCCCGCCGGCCGACATTTTCAATATATTGCGCACGGCACTCGCGGCGTCCGAGTTTGCAAATACGAGCACATTGGCAGCGCCTGTATAACCTGTATTCGGGAATATTTTTCGCCGCAGCGGTTCACTGAGCGCCGCATCTGTATGCATCTCGCCTTCATAGGTAAAATCGAGGTTCATCTTATCCAGCATTGCCAGAGCCTCCCGCATCCGCATCGCGGAATCGGTATTGAGGTTGCCATATTGCGAATGGGAACAGAGCGCGATTTTCGGTTCCAACCCGAAGCGACACACATGCCGTGCGGCGCCGAGCACGGTTTCCACCATCTGTTCGGCTGTTGGCTCCGCGTTTACATGGGTATCTGCAATAAACAAGGGGCCGTTTTCCAGAATCATCAAAGAGAGCGCACCACGAGGCGCAAGCCCGTCATTGCCCAGCACCTGCTGAACATAATTCAAATGCCATAAATATTGGCCAAAAGTTCCGCAGATCAGGCTGTCGGCATCGCCCCGAGCCACCATTACGGCCGCAATCGCGGTGGTATTGGTGCGCAAAATGGCTTTGGCAAGATCGGGCGTGACCCCGCGCCGCTGCATAATCTCGTGGTAAGTGCCCCAGTAGTCGCGAAACCGCGGATCGTTCTGCGGGTTTACCAGTTCAAAATGCTCACCTTCCTGCAACGGAAGGCCAAATTTCTCAAGCCTTGCCGCCACCACTTCGGGCCGGCCGATCAGGATCGGCTTATCAATGGTTTCCTCCACTACGGCATGAGCCGCGCGTAGCACACGCTCGCTCTCACCCTCGGCAAACACAATCTTTCGCACCGCATTGCGGGCCGAATCAAAGACAGGGCGCATAATCAGCGCCGAACGGAAAACCGAGCCATC
>DFBP01000020.1:0-1225 GCA_002366685.1 Rhodobacterales bacterium UBA3077
CGCTGGTTGCCAAAAATGGCCACCGGAGAGCTCGTTGCGGCGCTGGCCATGACAGAACCCTCTGGTGGCTCGGATATGCAAAATATCAAAACCCGCGCGGTGCTGGACGGCAACACCTACCGCATGAACGGCACCAAAACCTTTATCACCAATGGCCAGCACGCTGATCTGGTTTTGGTGGCCTGCAAAACCGGCGAGGAAGAAGGCGCAAAGGGCATTTCGTTGATCATGCTGGAAACGGCGGATGCCAAGGGCTTTACCCGCGGTCGCAACCTCGACAAAATCGGGCTTAAGTCGGCCGATACCTCCGAGCTGTTTTTCGACAATGTCGAGATTCCACCCGAAAATTTACTCGGCACCGAGGAAGGTCAAGGCTTCTACCAGATGATGCAGCAGCTACCGCAGGAGCGCCTGATCATCGGTTGTGGAGCCGTCGGCGCCATGGAGGGCGGGGTGGCCATGACGATTGACTATTGTAAAGAGCGGGAAGCCTTTGGCGGCCCCCTCACCCAGTTCCAGAATACCCGTTTCAAGCTGGCGGAAGCCAAAACCAACACGGTGGTCGCCCGCGCCTTTCTAGATAGCTGCATCAGCGCCCACCTCAATGGCACCCTCACTGTCGAAACCGCCGCCATGAACAAATACTGGCTCTCGGACCTCCAGTGCCAGGTGCTCGACGAATGCCTGCAGCTCCATGGGGGTTACGGCTTTATGATGGAATATCCGATCGCCGAAATGTGGACGGACGCCCGCGTGCAGCGGATTTACGGCGGCACCAACGAGATCATGAAAGAGCTGATCGGAAGGAGCCTTTGATGGTCGGATGCGCTGATAGTTCCGGATGCCTCCGGCGGGAGTTTTTGGACAGACAAGAAACAAGTGCGCCCCTGTGGTTAAACAGGGGCGGCTTCTTCTCTGACGGCCATCGGCTCTCCAGCCTGTACCGCATATTCAAATTAGCAAGGTTATGGTTAAAAAACCGTTACCCCGTTTCTTTTCTGAGTAAATACTCAAATCCAACACCAGCAACAGGGAGCTGACCTATGGAACTATATTGCTTCGCCCAATCCGGCAACGCCTATAAAGTTGCGAACTACCTCAATGTAACCGGTACGCCGTGGACCGAACATTTTGTTGACTTTTTCAAAGGCGAAGTCCGTTCGCCCGAATACCGCGCGATCAACGAAATGGGCGAAGTCCCTGTGTTGGTGGATGGCGATTTGAC
>DFBP01000020.1:1278-5205 GCA_002366685.1 Rhodobacterales bacterium UBA3077
GGTGACGAGCGCGAGGTGCTCCGCTGGATATTGTGGGATAACCACAAAGGCTCCAGCCAGTTTGGTATGACCCGTTTCATCGCCAATTTCCTCCCGGAAAAGCATCGCAATGCCGACGTTATTGCTTTCGCGGTAGGTCGTTGCCAAGCCGCACTTACGGTGCTGGAAGCCCATCTGGAAGGCCGCGACTGGATGGTTGGCGACGCGCCCACCGCCGCCGATTTCTCCTGTTCGGCTTACCTGTTCTATGACGAGCCCTTCGGCATGGACCGCGAGGCCACCCCGAATATCCAACGCTGGCTGGACAACATCCGCCAGCTTCCGAACTGGAAACACCCCTATGATTTGATGCAGGGCCACCCCCTGCCCCAGAGTTAACCGGAGAAAAGACATGAACGAAGCCTATATTTATGACGCGGTCCGCAGTCCGCGCGGCAAGGGCCGCAAGGATGGTGCGTTGAACGAGGTCACCTCGGTGCGCCTCAGCGCCGATGTCCTGAACGCCGTCAAAGAACGCAACAACCTCGACACTGAAGCGGTGGAAGATGTGATCTGGGGCAACGTTACCCAGGTCATGGAGCAAGGCGGCTGCCTTGCCCGTTCGGCCGTGCTGCTCTCGGATTACGCTGAAAGCGTNNCCCGGCCTTTCGATCAACCGGTTTTGTGCTTCTGGCATGGAAGCCACCAACCTGGGCGCCATGCAAGTGCGCGGCGGTGCGGGGCAGGCTTACGTCACCGGCGGGGTCGAGATGATGTCTCGCGTGCCCATGGGCTCGGACGGGGCCGCTGTGGCGGTTGACCCCGAGCTTGCGCATAAAATCTACTTTGTGCCGCAGGGTATATCGGCTGACATTATTGCCACCGAATACGGTTTCTCCCGTGAAGACGTGGACGCCTATGCCATGGAATCCCAGCGCCGGACCAAGGTGGCGCAAGACGAAGGCCGGTTTGATAAATCCCTGATCACGGTCAAGGATCGCAACGGCCTCACCATTCTGGACCGCGACGAGTTCCCGCGCCCGCAAACCGACATGCAATCGCTCGGCGGGCTGAAAGCGGCGTTCAAAGACATTGGCGAAAGTATGCCGGGTTTTGACGCCGTCGCATTGCTGAAATACCCGCATCTGGAGCGCATCAACCATGTGCACCACGCTGGCAACTCCTCGGGCATCGTTGATGGCGCAGCTGGCCTACTGGTTGGCTCAAAAGAGTTTGGCGAGAAATACGGGCTCACGCCCCGCGCCCGCGTCCGCGCCACCGCCAAAATCGGCTCCGACCCGACCATCAACCTCACCGGTCCGGTGCCGGTGACCGAAAAAATCCTCGCCGAGAGCGGGATGAACATTTCGGATATTGATTTGTTTGAGGTCAACGAGGCCTTCGCCGCCGTGGTTCTGCGCTTCATGCAGGCGTTTGATGTGGACCACTCCAAGGTTAACGTGAACGGCGGTGCGATTAGCCTTGGCCACCCGCTCGGGGCCACGGGTGCGATGATCATCGGCACCGCGCTTGATGAACTGGAGCGCACCGGCCAAGGCACAGCTCTGGCTACGCTTTGTGTGGCATCCGGCATGGGTGCCGCTACCATCATCGAGCGCATCTAATGCCCAAAATCGACCTTTCCAAAGTGCCGCTAAAAACCGGCTCCGATTATCCGGGTGATCTCGCTACTTTGGTGGGGGAGCGCAGCCAGCAAGCGGTTGGCGATGCTGGCGGGCTTAGCCAGTTTGGCGTTAACATCGTCAATCTTGGGCCCGAGGCGCTTTCATCGCTTCGCCACTGGCATGAGGAACAGGACGAGTTCTTGATCGTCTTATCAGGGGAGCTGACGCTGGTGGACGATAGCGGTGAAACAACGCTCCTACCCGGTGATTGCGCCAGCTTTCCGGCGGGCAATGCCAACGGCCATCACATCGTCAATAAATCTCGGCAAGACGGCAGATTTCTAGTCGTCGGCACCCGCACAGAGACCGAAACCGTGTGGTATTCGGACATCGATATGAAAGTCACAGCAGACAAAAACGGCGACCATTTCACCCGTAAAGACGGCTCGCCAATTGAAACAACCTCAACGGAGGAACCCTAAATGACCCAGCAATTTTTCTATGATGTAGACAGCGACGGCGTAGCTACGATCACATGGAACCAGCCCGAGACATCTCTCAACGTGATGACCTTTGAAGGCTTCCAGCAGCTCGACGGCTTTGTGGATGACGCTCTGGCCGATGATGCCGTGAAAGGCGTTATCATCACCTCGGCCAAAAACGATTTTGCCGGCGGGATGGACCTCAAAGTCCTCGCTAAAATGCGAGATGACGCTGGGGATGAACCGGCCCAAGGCATCTTTGACGGTGTCATGTCCATCCACCATATCTTGCGCAAAATCGAGCGCGCGGGGATGGAGCCGAAAACCAACAAAGGCGGCAAGCCTGTTGCATGGGCTAGCCCCGGCACCTCGGCGGGCATTGGCACCGAAATCGCGCTTTCTTGCCACCGCCGTTTTGTGGCGGATAACCCGAAAGCCAAGATCGGCCTGCCGGAAATCCTTGTTGGCATCTTCCCCGGCTCGGGTGGTACCACCCGCCTTGTGCGGATGATGGGGCCGATGATGGCCGCCCCGCACCTGCTTGAGGGCAAAATGCTGCCACCTGCGAAATCAAAAGCCGCAGGGGTGATTGACGAAGTGGTACCGGCAGACGAGCTTCAAGCCCGCGCCAAAGAGTGGGTGCTGAATGCCAGCCATGCCGATATCATCAAACCGTGGGACGCAAAGGGCTACAAAATGCCCGGCGGTGCGCCTTACCACCCCGCTGGCTACATGACCTTCGTTGGCGCTGCCGCCATGGTGCACGGCAAAACCCAAGGGGTTTACCCCGCCGCCAAAGCTATGCTTAGCGCGATCTACGAAGGCGCGCTGGTTGATTTTGATACCGCCATCCGGATTGAGGCCCGCTGGTTTACCAGCGTCATGCTTAACCCCTCCTCGGCTGCCATGATCCGCTCGCTCTTTGTCAACAAAGGCGCGCTGGAAAAAGGTGCTGTGCGGCCGGACCAACCCGACCAACGGGTTAAAAAGGTTGGCATCATGGGCGCGGGCATGATGGGGGCTGGCATCGCGATTGTTTCCGCCATGGCTGGCATTGAAGTGGTGCTGATAGATCGCGATCAGGAAGCTGCCGACAAAGGCAAAGCCTATGTGGAAGGTTATCTCGACAAAGGCGTAGCCCGCAAGAAAACCACACCCGAGAAAAAAGACGCCGTGATGGCGCTTGTAACAGCCACAACCGATTACGAGGCGCTCAAAGGTGCTGACCTGATCGTCGAAGCGGTGTTTGAAGACCCGGGTATCAAGGCGGAAGTGACCGCCAAGGTAGAGGCCGTCGTCGGGGAAGATTGCATCTTTGCCACCAACACCTCCACCCTGCCGATCACCGAGCTGGCCAAAGCCTCCAAACGCCCCGAGCAGTTCATCGGCATCCACTTCTTCAGCCCGGTCGAGCGCATGATGCTGGTGGAAATCATCAAAGGCAAACAGACCGGTGACCGCGCCGTGGCCAAAGCACTCGACTACGTGCGCCAAATCCGCAAAACCCCGATTGTGGTCAATGACGCCCGCTTCTTCTACGCCAACCGCTGCATTATCCCTTACATCAACGAAGGGCTGCGGATGGTCAAAGAAGGCGTCGAGCCAGCGCTCATCGAGAACGCCGCCAAGCAGCTCGGCTTCCCGCTCGGCCCGCTCCAGCTCAATGACGAAACCTCGATTGATCTAGGTGTGAAAATCGCAAAAGCGACCAGAGCCGCTATGGGCGATGCCTATGACGACAGCGCTGACGAAGTCATCTTCAAATTGTTTGACGAAGGCCGCCTTGGCCGCAAATCCAAGTCCGGATTCTATAACTATGACGAAAAAGGCAAGCGCACCGG
>DFBP01000049.1 GCA_002366685.1 Rhodobacterales bacterium UBA3077
ACCCACGGAGAACCCGCGGAATGAGCTGCCACCAAGGAAGAACCGATCGGTAATCCGAGAACCGCCACTGCCTAAGTCGTAGAGCGCTCCACCTTCTACATCGGCCGAGAATACAAGCGCTTCGTCAAAAAGGTTAAAGTACCCTTTGGCGCGCGCGGTTGCTTTTGCATAGTTGGCATCACCACCAATGCCTGCATATTCGGCACCGAACCGAAGAATATAACCTGCAGTCGGATCAAATGCAGAATTGCGGTTGTCATGCGTAAGCGCAATCCGAACCGCTGAGCGAACCACAGTTCCGACTTCACCTACAATAATTGGGGAAGCATCAACACCCGGATCTCTAATTTCTTCTGAAACAAGATCATAGGTAAATGACATACGGGTGGCGTCGTTCACCGGGAAAGAAAGCGTCGGGCTAATACCAAAGTTCGTGGTCTGGAACGAAGATTCGTCCCGATCATTTTGCCGGTAGTAGACATCAAAACCCGCCGCTAGATCGCGATCAAAAAGATGTGGCTCCGTAAACCCAAAACTCGCAACTTTGGAAGATTCACCGTAACTCAGAGACAGGTCAAACCTTTGGCCGCGCCCCAGAAAATTGCTTTCGGCAATGCTAAATGTGCCTGAAAATCCGCTATCGGTGGAGTACCCGGCACCAAAGTTAAAGGAGCCGGTCGCCTGATCTTCAACATCAACTTCAATGATAACCGATTCAGGCGTTGAGCCCGGCGTTGTGTTCACAGATAGCTGGGAAAAGAACCGTAAAGATCTGAGCCCGCCTTCCGCCTCACGCATTTTGCGTGGGTTAAAAGCGTCACCTTCTGCAATTTCGAACTCACGGCGAATGACACGATCAAGTGTCTGCGAGTTCCCTCGAATATCAATACGCTCAACATAGACGCGGTTGCCGTTTACGAGCTCAAAACTGATATCAACAGTTCCATCCGCTTCGTTCTTGGTGATCTTTGGAATGGCGCGTAAGAATGGAAACCCGAGCCGCCCAGCCTCCTCTTCAATTGCTTCGACGGCATCTTCAACTTTGGAAGCTTTATACGTGCGGCCAGAACGAATCCGCGCAAGCCTGTCGAAGTCTGCCGGGTTGACTCCTGCGAGCGTTGTCGAAACCGACGTTTGTCCGAAATCGTAGGATGCCCCTTCACGGACAGAATAAGTCAGGAAAAACCCATCTCTATCCAAGGCAAATTCAGAAAGACCAGCGGTAACCTCAACATCGGGGTAACCACGCTCCCGGTAAAAACCTAGGAGCGCTTGCCGGTCCGCATTGGCCCGCTCGCTGCTGAAGCTATCGGAACTATATAAAATATTGAGGAACCCTGCTTCACTACTTCCAATTGCGCGCCGCAATCTTTGGTCCGTATAAGACTGGTTGCCGACAAAATTGATACTCTCGATCTGGTCTGTGCGGCCTTCCGAGATTTGAAATACCAGATTTGAGCGGCCGTCTGGCAGTGGAATGATTTGGGGTGTGACTTGCGCATTGTAGCGGCTGTTTTGCCTGTAGGCTTCAGCGATGCGGCGTGCATCTGCTTCAATAGTAGCGCGATCAAGGGGGCGGCGGGTTGCCGACGTAACAATTCCGGCCAGTTCCTCGTCGCTTAACTTCCGATTGCCTTCAAAATTAACGATCCCGATGGTCGGGTTTTCAACCACTGCGATAACCAATCGGCCCGCTGCAGCTCGTATATCTACGTCAGAAAACAACCCGGTCGCAATAAGTCGCCTCAAGGCCGCATTGATATCAGCCGCGCTGATGGTTTGTGACAAATCCAACCCGGAAAACGAAACCACTGTCTGATCGGGTACTGAACTGTTCCCCGAAACAAGAATCGCAGAGAATCGGCTGGCAGATTGTGCAGAGGTTTCACTAGGAACAACGGACGCGATGGTTGCGGCACTAACCCCCAAAAATAGTGAAGCCAATAAAGAGCTTACACGAGCTTTTTGAAGTAACTTATCACTCATAATCCGTCCGCCTTACGTCAGTATTCCGGAGTAAATCCGGTTAATGTATCACTTGAGCGTTAAAGTCGCATAATGTCGTTATAGGATGCAAGTAGCATCATAGACAGGATCAGAGCAAAGCCTACGGCCATCACTGCTTGCATGAAGCGCGGGTTTGGGGCTTTACCCCTTATTGCCTCATAGACATAAGTCAGTAGGTGCCCGCCGTCCAACACCGGAATTGGGAAAAGATTGAGCAATCCTATGGCTGTAGAGATCACAGCTATCAAAGAAATGAAACTTAAAACACTGGTTTGCGCCGTTGCGCCGGATATCTGGGCAATGCCAATCGGCCCCTGAAGGTTCTTAACCGAAATATTCCCTAACACCATGTGTTTGAGCCCGTTAAGCGAAGACTCCATAACGCCAAAAACCCGTGATACACCAAACTCCATAGCGGTGAAAATTGACGGCGTCTTGGTTGCGGGCGAAAAGTACAATTGGCCGTAAACGCCAATCAAAACCCGCTGGTCAAAACCACCTTCACTATTTGGGAAATCTCGCAATTCCGGTGTAAGGCCCAGATTGAATATTTCCCCCGCCCGCCAGATACGAAGAGTCACCTCGGAACCTTCTGAAGCCTCAACCACAGCGCGCAAATCGGCAAAACTTTGGAGGGGTTCACCGCCAGCAGCCAGTATAATATCATCGGCTTTGATACCCGCTTTATCTGCCGCACTCAAAGGCTCAACACCGGAAACAAGAGGGATGTAGAAATAGGGAACCGAAAGTGAAACCTCGTCTTCACCGCGCAATATCCGTAGGTTTTGATTGCCCGTATCTTCAATTTCGCTAATGATTTTGTAAAGGTCGGTATAGTTGCTTACTGGCTGATCATTTAACCCAACTATTATATCACCGGTTCTCAATGAGTTTTCATATGGCAGCGGGGTAATTTCTCCCACCGTCGGGCGCTCAAGCGCAACCCCTACCCAAAGCGACAGACCTGTAAATATAACCATCGAAAGAATGAAATTTGCCACGGGTCCAGCCAGAACCGTTAATGCGCGACGCCAGACAGTTGCGGCAGGGAAGCTGCGGCGGCGGTCATACTCATTCATGCCATCGAGTTCAGGGTCAGCACCACTGCTCGCCGCATCCCGATCTCCCAAAAACTTCACATATCCACCCAAAGGCACTGCCGCGACTTGCCAGCGGGTGCCACGCTTATCTGTCCGTGACCATAACACTGGCCCAAACCCAAGCGAAAAAACCTCGGAGTGGATCCCCACCCAGCGGCCGACGATGTAGTGGCCGTATTCATGAATCGAAACCACGATTCCCATAACCACAACAAAAGCCAGAATGGTGAGGGCGGGCCCTCCGACAACGGGAATGTTTGCAAGCCAGTCCATGTCAGCTCCTCAAATTAGCGCATCCACAATTCTGCGGGCTTCGGCATCTGCCGAAAAAATCTCGGAAACCGAGCTTTGAACAGAATCGCGGGTAGGCTCTAGATGGGCATTATACAGGGTTTTTTCAACCAATGTCGCCATATCCAAAAAACCGATACGCCGACCAATAAAAGCATCAAGCGCCGCTTCTTTAGCCGCGTTAAAAATAGCTCCTGCATGACCGCCCATGCCCAAGGCTTCACGCGCCAATCTCAGAGCCGGAAACTTTGTTTCATCGGGACGGCTAAAGCTCAAGTCCCCCAATTCAGCAAAATTCAGGCGCTCAATAGGGTTTTCGGCGCGCTCGGGCCAGCTTAAAGCATATCCAATTGCCCCCCGCATATCAGGGCTACCCATATGGGCAATTATCGAATTATCAATATACTCGACCATTGAATGTACGATCGCTTGCGGGTGAACAACCACTTCGATTTGGTCGGAGCTACAGGAAAATAGGTATTTAGCTTCAATGACTTCCAAAGCCTTATTAAACATAGAGGCGGAATCGATTGAAATGCGCTGGCCCATGTCCCACTTGGGGTGTTTCACCGCTTGCTCAGGGGTAACGGGGCGCATCTGTTCGACCGTAAAATCTTTAAACGGGCCGCCACTTGCGGTTAATATCAATCGGCGCAAGGCTTTCCGGTTTTCTCCATTCATGGCTTGGAATAAAGCTGAATGTTCGGAATCTACCGGCAATAAAGTGGTCCCATGCTCAGCGCACTGCGAAAGGAGCAGGTCACCCGCACAAACCATGCTTTCTTTGTTGGCCAGTGCCAGAATTCCACCATGTTCGGCCAGCGCCATTGATGTCCGCAACCCGGCAGCACCAACTATGGCAGACATGCCCCAATCCACCGGGCGCGCGGCGGCTTCGGCTATGGCATTTGCCCCCGCTGCGGCTTCGATTCCGGAGCCTTGCAGTGCGGCACGAAGGTCTTCCAACCTGTCTTCATACGCGGTAACCGCGATTTCAGCCCTGAACTCAATCGCTGTTTTGGCCAGCAAATCAATGTTTCCAGCACCGCTCAAAGCGACCACATTATACGCGCCTGAATCCCGCCGGATCAGATCAAGCGTATTGGTGCCGATGGAGCCGGTTGCGCCGAAGATACTGATTTTACGCTGCATTCAGGTAACCTTGATTAGGTTCAAGATCAGGTAAAGACTCGTGGCCGCCAACATGGCATCAAACCGGTCCAGAAAGCCGCCATGGCCGGGGATCAGGTTGCTCGAATCTTTGACACCGGCCTTTCGTTTCAACCAGCTTTCAAAAAGGTCTCCGGCTTGGCCAGCCATCGCCAGCGGGACCGAAAGCAATACAGACTCCCAAAAGCCCATCGTGCCACCGAGCGCCCAATATACGAACCCGACACCAATAGCCAAGACCCAGCCACCTATTGTGCCGGACCACGTTTTCTTGGGTGAAATCGCAGGCCAAAACTTGGGTCCGCCAAATGTCCGCCCCGCAAAATAGCCCCCAACATCGGAAGCGATCACAACCCCGAACAGCCATAAAATCGGGCCGAGCCCCTGATTTTCACGGGTTACTACCAGTGTGGCGAGAGGCACCGCCAGATACAGCATGCCAAAGGCGATCCAGATCGGGCGTTTGTGTTTGATTTGAAGCAGAATAAAAGAGGAAACCACGATTGGAATCAGGCCAAAGAATATGCCGAACAAGTTGGCGGCTATCACCGCGCCAGTGGTTCCGGCAACCATGACCCAAAGGCCCATGTCTTTGTTGCTGGCGTCGGTCAAAATAAGTTGCCGGTATTCCCAGCTCATCAAGCCACCAACAACCACGAGCAATGCCACAACAAAGCCGCCGCCTTCCCAAAACACGAGCCCGCCGATTGCTGCCAGCACCACCGCAGAGACGATGCGGACAAGAAGGTCACCAAATTTGGCTGGCGGCTTTGGGGAGGGTTGTTCGGGTGTATCTTCCATTAAACTTGCATAATCTCGGCTTGCTTGGCTTCAAGCGCCGTATCAATCTTCTTGATAGCGGCGTCCGTGATATCCTGTATCTCGTCCTGCCAAACCTTCTGGTCATCTTCCGACATACCGTCATTTTTGGCCTTTTTGATCTGGTCCATGCCGTCTCGGCGCACATTTCGCACCGCAATTTTGGCATTTTCAGCATATTGTCCGCCAAGCTTGGCCATCTCTTTACGGCGCTCTTCATTGAGCTCGGGAATCGGCAGGCGCAAAATAGCGCCGTCCATAACTGGATTGAGGCCAAGACCGGAAGTTCGGATGGCTTTATCCACGGCCTCAACCATGGATTTATCCCAAACGTTTACGGTCACCATGCGGGGCTCGGGCACGTTGACGGTAGCCACCTGATTAATGGGTGTGCGTGAGCCGTAGGCTTCTACATGCACGGTATCGAGCATCGAAGCCGAAGCACGCCCTGTGCGCAGTGACGCGAAATCACGCTTCAGGGCCACCTCGGCACCATTCATCCGCTCTACAAGGCTATCAATATCAATATCTATGTCGTCTGACATGGCAATCTCCTATCTCTAACTCGGTATTACGGTGGTATAGTTGCCTTGGCCAGACAAAATTCCAACAATGCCTTCCGGCGCGTTCAGGTCAAACAGGACAATCGGCATCCGGTTATCGCGCGCCAACGCGATTGCAGAGGCGTCCATGACTTTGAGATTCTTCTGCAAAACCTCGTCATAGGTGACTTCGTCATAGCGCTTTGCATCGGGGTTGGTTTTCGGGTCGCTGTCATAAATACCGTCAACCTGTGTACCTTTATACATCATTTCGCAAGACATCTCGGAAGCTCGCAAAGTCGCAGCCGTATCGGTGGTAAAGTAAGGGTTGCCGGTGCCCGCTGCAAAAATACAGACCCTGCCCTTTTCAAGGTGGCGAACCGCGCGGCGGCGAATATAGGGCTCGCAAACCTGATCCATAGGAATGGCGGATATCACGCGGGTGAAGATGCCAAGCGCCTCCAGCGCTCCCTGCATCCCCAAGGCGTTCATGATGGTGCCCAGCATTCCCATATAGTCTGCTGTGGTGCGCTCCATTCCCTGCGCGCTCCCCGCCATGCCTCTGAAAATGTTACCACCGCCGATAACAAGGCAGATTTCGACACCTGCATCATGCACTTTTTTGATCTCTTCGGCGATGCGCTCGACAGTGGGCGGGTGGAGGCCAAACTGGGTGTCTCCCATCAGGGCTTCGCCCGAAATTTTAATGAGCACACGTTTATAAAGCGGTTTGGCGGTCATTTCCCCATCCGGCATGGCATCGATTCTCCTATTTTGGCTGCTCGCGCAAAATGGCCTAAATTCTCCATCGGGGCAATGGGAAATAGGACCCAAACGCGAGAGTCCGCCGATAGAATAAATTCGCTTTTTGCGAATTCCAGCGTTGTTTGCGGGTATTACATATGTTTTCATGAATCCAGTTTAAGGCAGATGAAGACTCTGATTCCGGTAACAAAGGCCCTTCCCATGCTCAGATACACGACTTTCGCCCTCGCCGTATTGCTAACGCTCGCTAGCCTTGCCTTGGTTTTTATATCGCCCTTGTTCTGGATAGCGTTTGTGTTTTTCGGCTTTTTCACGCTGATCGGTATTCGGGACGTACGCCAACAGCGCCACGCCATTTTGCGAAACTATCCAATTTTGGGAAACTTGCGCTGGATCCTTGAGTCCATCCGCCCCGAAATCCGGCAATATTTGATGGAAAGCGATAGCGATAAAGAGCCCTTTTCACGTGATGATCGCTCGATTGTTTATCAACGTGCCAAAGGGGCGGAAGACAAGCGCCCCTTTGGCACGCGCGAAGACGTATACGCCGCCGGCTACTCCTGGATCACCCATTCTGTCCTCGCGCGGGATGATCTTCCCTGGGATTGTCGAGTGAAAATCGGGAACGATACCTGCAAACAACCGTATCAGGCCTCCATCTTCAATATCTCGGCAATGAGTTTTGGTGCGTTAAGTGCCAACGCCATCTCAGCCCTTAACCGAGGGGCCAAGCTGGGCGGTTTCGCCCATGATACCGGCGAAGGCGGTATTAGCCGATATCATCGGGAGGGTGGCGGAGACCTGATTTATGAAATTGGAAGCGGTTACTATGGGTGCCGAAATGAAGACGGAACATTCAGCGCTGAAAAATTTGCGGAACAGGCAGCCGATCCGCAAGTTAAAATGATTGAGGTCAAGCTTTCGCAAGGGGCCAAACCCGGCCATGGGGGCATGCTGCCTGCAAGCAAGATTTCAGAGGAAATCGCGGAAGCACGCGGCATTCCGATGGATAAGGATTGCCTCTCACCCGCGACCCATTCAAAATTCTCGACACCTTCGGAGTTTGTTCACTTCCTGCAAGAACTGCGCGAACTATCCAATGGCAAACCTGTGGGGTTCAAACTGTGTGTTGGCCACAGGCGCGAGTTTATGTGCATGGTCAAAGCCATGCTCGAAACCGGAATTGTGCCAGATTTCATTGTGGTTGATGGCAAGGAAGGCGGCACGGGCGCGGCCCCGCTTGAATTTGCAAATCATATCGGTATGCCCTTGGTTGAAGGGCTCACCTTCGTTGTGAATACCTTGGTAGGGGCGGGCTTGCGCGACCAGATCAAAATCGGGGCCGCCGGGAAGCTGGTAACCGCATTTGATCTCGCGCGGGTATACGCACTTGGTGCCGATTGGGTCAACTCGGCCCGCGGATTCATGTTTGCAATCGGATGCGTACAGGCTCAAGCCTGCCACACAAACCACTGCCCTGTTGGGATTACAACGCAAGACAAGCTCCGCCAACGCGCACTGGATGTCCAAAGTAAAACCGTTCGTGTGACAAACTTCCATAGGAACACCCTGGAAGCCGTTGCGGAAATGATTGGTGCGGCCGGTCTAAACGGACCTGAGGAATTGCAGCCTAAACACCTGATGATTCGTCAGAAAAACGGGCAGACAATTTCCGGTGCCCGTGTATATTTGAGAATGAAGCCCAATGCATTGATTGACGATGATGTCGAGATCATGTCGGAGTCATACCGGGTGCCATGGAACAACGCCCGAACTGACAGCTTTCGGCCATTTGAGGGCATGGAGAGTCTTGAGTATAACTAATGTTGAAATCAGATTTCGAAACCGAAAGAACTTCGGTAACTAGCTGGAAAAGCGCACTCGCCGACGAGACATTGCGAAATGAGCTGGTTGATGATTGCAAAAGAATTTTAACGCCCAAGGTCTTGCGACATCTTCCGGATTCTCTAAATGTTTCCGCCCGTTCAGAAGACATCAACCAATGGATCGATGCACGAGATGCTGAAAGCACCGTGTTAACGATCAAAGAAAAAACAACGTCGAAAATGTTGGGATTTATGATATTGGCGGAACTGCCGCAGCACGATCCCCTTCAAACCGTTCATCTTGGTTATTTCTTTGCTGAGGAGAGTTGGGGGAAAGGTTATGCCACAGAAGTACTGAGCGGATTAATCGCCCACTTAACGCCCCAAGAAACCCCGGTTCAACTGATGGGCGGTGTGGAAAAGAGCAATCTTGCATCGGCCAAAGTGCTGCTCAATGCAGGTTTTGTGATTGATCCCGAAAAGTCGGACAAAATTACGGATATGTTCGTTTACGAATTTTAGGCCGACTTTAACTCAAAAAAAAGCCCCTGCAAAGCTTTGCAGGGGCTTATCTTGTTTCAAAAGTGGGTCGGATTAGCCGCCCATGGTTTTCGCAACTTCAGCTGCAAAATCCTCTACCTTTTTCTCGATGCCTTCGCCAACGGCGAGGCGCACGAAACCGGTGACTTCAGCACCAGCTTCTTTGGCCGCCTGAGCCACGGTCACATCGGGGTTGATCACGAATTTCTGGTTTACCAGCGTGACCTCCTCGAAGAATTTGCGCATCCGGCCTTTGATCATGTTTTCAATGATGTTTTCAGGTTTACCGGATTCCCGGGCCTGCTCGGTCAGGATATTTTTCTCGCGCTCAATCATAGCTGCGTCGAGGTCGTCCTCGTTCAGCGATGCCGGATTGGTGGCGGCTACATGCATGCAAATCTGCTTGGCGATATTTTCATCGCCGCCCTTAACAGCCACAAGAACGCCGATCTGGCCCATATTTGGGGCCGCAGCGTTGTGCACGTAAGAGGCAATGATGTCACCCTCGAGGCGGGCCATGCGGCGAACCGTCATGTTTTCACCGATGGTCGCAACTTTATCGGTCACAACTTCGGAAACAGCCTTGCCGCCCATGTCAGCCCCTTGCAGAGCGTCTACATCAGAAACGCCTAGAGCAGCAGTTGTGATGCCCGATACCATTTCCTGAAACTCTGCGTTTTTAGCAACAAAGTCGGTTTCTGAGTTCACCTCAACCGCAACGCCAACACCGCCAGAAACGGCAACGCCCACAAGGCCCTCAGCCGCGGTGCGGCCAGATTTTTTGGCAGCTTTTGCCAAACCTTTGGTGCGTAGCCAGTCAACGGCGGCTTCCATGTCGCCATTGGTTTCGGTCAACGCTTTTTTGGCATCCATCATGCCAACGCCAGAGCTGTCACGCAGCTCTTTCACTTGTTTTGCTGTGATCACCATTTTGGCTCTCCTATCAAAATTCGATTGTGCGCGGAGCCCCTGCCCCGCGCCTCTGTCTTAGGCTTCTGCGGGCAGTTCTTCGCCTACAGTTTCGTCCATCTCGCCGATGTCAACGCCGGCTGCGCCGAGCTGTGCGGCCATGCCGTCAAGCGCCGAGCGTGCGATCAGGTCGCAATAAAGCGCGATGGCGCGGGCGGCATCGTCATTGCCCGGGATCGGGAAATCAATGCCACGTGGATCGGAGTTGGTATCCAGAACCGCGATCACAGGAATGCCAAGTTTTTTGGCTTCGGTGATGGCGAGGCTTTCTTTGTTGGTATCAACCACAAAGATCAGGTCGGGGGTGCCGCCCATTTCGCGGATACCACCAAGAGAAGCCTGAAGTTTGGCCTGCTCACGGGTCATGTTCAGGGTTTCTTTTTTGGTAAGACCTTCGCCGCCATTCTCAAGCGCATCGTCATATTTTTTGAGACGCGAGATCGAGTTGGAAATGGTTTTCCAGTTGGTGAGCATACCGCCGAGCCAACGGTGGTTTACGTAATACTGGGCCGAACGCTCAGCCGCATCAGCGATGGCTTTGGAAGCCTGGCGCTTGGTGCCAACGAACAGGATCGAGCCACCTTTGGCAACGGTTTGCTGCACAGCATTAAGCGCGGCATCGAGCAAAGGAACGGTTTGGGTGAGGTCCATAATATGGATGCCGTTACGGCTGCCATAGATATACTGGTCCATCAACGGGTTCCAGCGGTGGGTTTGGTGACCAAAGTGAACGCCGGCCTCAAGCAGCTGGCGCAATGTGAACTCAGGAAGAGCCATTGGATATTTCCTTTCCGGTTTAATCCTCGGCAGGGAGTTGAGGCTTTCGCCAACCGGTGGACCTATCGGGGATTTCTCCCCCGAAGGCCCTAAACCCTGCCTGTGGTTTCAATAGCCGCGCGTTTAGAGTAATCCGGTACTTTCCGCAAGCGCCTAAGTGGAAAATCACCCAAATTGAGCAATTTTTGTCGATTTAGGATGACGAGGGCCACGCATTTGTCTATCCAAGGCCCGAACAATGGCGAAGAGTTAAAAAATGAACGATGGGTTTACCCGAATTGAAGCCAAGGATCTGAGTTATTCGAACTCGTTTCCTTCGCCTAAGCGGCATTTTGTAATTCGGTGGGTGGAAAACCTGACCGGACGCATTACGATTCTAAAGCTCGTCAAGACGCACCAGAATGAGCCACCGCTACCCGGGAACTTTTGGCGACAAGCCATGACCCGCATGGGAATCAACACCGATATTGGTGAAGAAGCGATGGCACACATTCCCAAGAAAGGCCCCTTGATTGTGGTTGCCAACCATCCGCACGGATTGGTGGACGGCATGGTGCTTTGCGAGATTGTCAGCAATGTGCGCGACGATTTCAAAATCATGACCCGCGCCTTTTTGGCAAAAGTGCCGGATATTAATGACCGGATGCTGCCGGTGGCATTTGACCACGAAGACGATGCGATCCGCAAAAATGTTCAAGCCCGCAAAGACGCGCTTGAACACGTAAAATCCGGTGGATGCCTAATTTTATTTCCGGCTGGCCGCGTCGCACATAGCGAAACACTGTTTGGTGAAGCGGTTGACGCCGAATGGACCAACTTTCTGGCCCGACTGATTTCACGCGGCAAAGCCGCAGTTACGCCCATATTTTTCCATGGGCAAAACAGCCGGATCTATTTAATGGCCGCAAAGCTTTCGCCAACCATGCGTCAAGGATTGTTGATGCACGAGGTCGCACGTTCTCTAAATAGCGACATGCGCCCTATCGTCGGTGATATGATTTCCTTTGAGGAAATGGAAAGCCTGGGATTACCTCCGAAAGAAATGGCGGCCCATCTGCGTGAACACACACTTGGTCTGGCTGGCGAGTAAATGGCACAGGCGCCGGTTCTCTGCATAGGTTCGGCCTTGTGGGATATCATAGCTAGCGCCAGCGCGCCCATGGAACATGGTCGCGATATAGCCGGAGAAATTCGCCGGCAACTGGGGGGCGTAGCGCTGAATGTTGCAGTAGCCCTTGTAAGGCAAGGGCAACCTGCTGCATTGCTCTCCGCAATTGGGAACGGGCCGGAAGGGGATGCGCTTATAGATGCGCTCGAATCCGAAGGCGTGGATTGCCGGTTTATCTATCGGTCAAGTGATCCAACCGATTCCTATCTGGCCATAGAACACCCAAACGGCGATGTGTTTGGCGCTATCGCGGATTGCGCATCTCTCGAACGTGCGGGAGATCAAATCTTTTCTCCCCTCCTTGACGGCCGTCTTGGCAGACCGACGGACCCGTGGCCCGGGCGCGTGGTAGTAGATGGAAATCTACCCGCTGCATTGATGGAGAGTCTTTCATCACGTTTGGAATTCTCAAACTGTCAGCTCTCGATCGCTCCGGCCTCACCGGGGAAGGCCGACAGATTGCGCTCGGCTTTGAGTGGAGGCAAAATAACGTTGTATGTAAACCTTGGCGAAGCTGAAATTCTTGCGGAAAAATCACTCGGCAATAGTGAAGAAGCCGCATTAGCGCTCATTGCGCTGGGAGCCGCCCGCGCAATAGTCACCAACGGCCCGCGAAATGCGTGTTTCCATGATGGAAACGAAACCGTTTCCCTAACGCCGCCCAGCACCGACTCACATAGCACCACCGGCGCGGGTGATGTATTTATGGCCGCACATATTGCTGCGGGTGTTCAGGGCGCCACGCCAAGAGTGCGCTTACAGGAAGCGATCAACGCCAGCGCCCGCCACATAACACGGAAGTTGACATGACCGCCCCGCTAAAATTCTCCGAAGAAGTCTCCACCGCGCGTGCCCTTAACAAGCCGGTCGTCGCGCTCGAAAGCACCATTATCACGCACGGTATGCCCTACCCGCAAAATGTGGAGACCGCCGAGCTGGTCGAATCTGATATCAGATCAGCGGGCGCGGTTCCTGCCACAATTGCGATTATGGACGGCAACATTCACATCGGGCTGGAGCCGGATGAACTCCACAAATTGGCGCAAGCCAAATCGGTAGCAAAGCTAAGTCGGGCGGATATTGCGTTTGCATTGGCAAACAACCAGATCGGCGCGACAACGGTTGCGGCCACAATGATCTGCGCGCATTTGGCGGGTATTCAGGTTTTTGCGACGGGAGGTATTGGGGGCGTGCATCGGGGGGCCGAGCAAAGTTTTGACATATCGGCAGACCTCGAAGAGCTGGCGCAAACGCCGGTAACCGTGGTTGCTGCGGGCGCAAAAGCCATTCTTGATCTTCCGAA
The DNA here is from genome assembly GCA_002366685.1 of Rhodobacterales bacterium UBA3077. Classification (GTDB taxonomy): domain Bacteria; phylum Pseudomonadota; class Alphaproteobacteria; order Rhodobacterales; family Rhodobacteraceae; genus UBA3077. Next base: position 13,278 of record DFBP01000049.1, read on the forward strand.
AACAATGGAAGTGCTTGAAACCCGGGGTGTTCCGGTAATTGCATATGGTCAAGATGTTTTACCGGCATTTTGGTCTAGCACGAGCAGTTTGGCAGCCCCACTGCGTGCCGATACGGCGGCTGAAATTGCAGCCAGCCATTTAATGCGCGCCCGGCTTGGGCTACCGGGAGGGCAGCTCATTGCCAACCCTATACCTCGTGAATCAGAAATAGCGGAATCGGTTCTGGAGCCCTATATCGAGCAAGCGCTCTCGGAAGCAACGTCTCAAGGTATCGCGGCGAAATCGGTTACACCTTTCTTACTAGCGCGAATTTTTGAACTCACAAATGGTGCTTCTCTAACCGCCAATATCGCGCTTGTTCGCAATAATGCGCGGCTAGCGGCGGCTATCGCCAAAGAATTAATCCCTGCTTAATGCTTGCATGGGCCAACCTCAGCGCTTAACTCTTGATTAAGGAGCCACTTGAGGGGAAAAATGGCCAAGAAAGTAAAAAGAAAGCCGAAGAAAGCTTCTGTTTTTCATCGCCTCCGGACCAATTTTTTTACCGGCGCGGTTGTTGTTGCCCCGGTAATGTTGACTTCCTATCTCATATGGTGGGCGATCAACCTTGTTGATGGCATGATCGTGCCTTGGGTTCCCAAAATCTATAATCCCTCAACCTACCTCGGTGTAAGTATCCCCGGGTTCGGCGTGATTGTGTTTTTGATCTTCACTTCTGCGGTTGGCGCCCTAACCAAAGGATTGTTTGGACGGCAGCTTTTGCGACTCGGCGAAAACTTCGTTGATCGCATGCCCGTTGTGCGGAGTATTTATAATGCGCTCAAGCAAATAGCAGAAACCGTTTTAAGCCAGAGCAACAATTCATTTCAGAACGCTTGTGTCATCGAGTATCCGCGAAAAGGTATTTGGGCGATCGCTTTTGTATCGACCAATACAAAAGGTGAGGTGCTCGAAAAAATGCCATATGACGAAATGCTTTCAGTCTTTCTGCCGACCACGCCAAATCCGACTTCCGGATTCCTCCTGTTTGTGCCGCGCCAAGATGTCGTACTGCTGGATATGACCGTGGAAGAAGCTGCGAAGCTGATTATCTCGGCCGGGTTGGTAACACCACCAACCAAGGCTGAAATAGCCGCCGGGAAAAAGCCAGTTCCTGCTAAATGATAGCGGCTGCAACCACCGGTTTTCTGACCTCATTTGCCCTGATACTGGCGATCGGAGCACAGAACGCCTTTGTCCTCCGTCAAGGCATTTTGAGACAGCATGTGTTTGCCGTTTGTCTGACCTGCGCTCTTTCTGATGCGATTTTGATTGCTCTTGGCGTTGTCGGCTTTGGCGGATTGATCGCGCTATTTCCCAACTTGCCACACATAATGCGAATCGGCGGGGCCGTGTTTTTGCTTACTTATGGCACCTTACGGTTCTGGGCAGCGTATCAGGGCGGTGAGCACCTGGGAAAGGCCAAGTCTTCGGGAAACCGGCGGTCAGCCATATTTACTTGCCTCGTTCTTACATGGTTTAATCCGCATGTTTATCTCGACACGTTAGGGCTCATTGGCGCAGTTTCTACTCAATATGAACCACTGTTGCCCAAAACCAGCTTCGCCATTGGCGCCATATCTGCTTCCTTTTTGTTTTTCTTTTCTTTGGGTTACGGCGCGAAGTTAATCTCACCATTTATGCAATCATCCAAGGCTTGGCGCATTTTGGATATCCTTGTCGGATCGCTCATGTGGGTTTTGGCGCTGGGTTTGATTCTCGAATCGGGTATATAAGAATCGTTCTTCGTGTATAAACTCGCCCCACTAACGTGAATGAGTGTCCAAAATGTCACACTCTTAACGTTGATTCTA
>DFBP01000056.1 GCA_002366685.1 Rhodobacterales bacterium UBA3077
GAGCCGCTCGGCGCACTCGACAAGCAGTTGCGCGAGCATATGCAATACGAGATCAAGCACTTGCACGAAAGCCTGGGGATCACAGTGGTTTATGTAACGCACGACCAATCCGAAGCGCTGACGATGTCTGACCGCGTGGCGGTTTTTGATGACGGGCGGATCCAGCAACTGGCCCCGCCTGATGACCTTTACGAGCGGCCCGATAACGCCTTTGTCGCCCAGTTTATTGGAGAAAACAATACACTGATGGGCCAGGTGACCGCCCGCGACGGGGACATTGTTTCGGTTGATGTCGACGGAGGCCTGACCGTGCGGGCACTGGCTGTGAACTGCGGTGATGTCGGCAGTGCGACCACGCTTTCTTTGCGTCCTGAGCGGGTTTCCCTCACTCATGAAGGCCCCAATGCAACCGAAGCCAAAGTGCTGGAGCTGATTTATCTGGGAGATCATATCCGCTGCCGGATGTCGGTTTCGGGGCATGACGATTTTATCGTTAAGGTTCCAAATGCTGCCGGTCATCAACATTTGGTGGTGGGAGAGACCACACCGATCAGTTGGTTAAGCGAAGATTGCCGCGCGCTCGACGCATAGCGTGCCGGTTTAACAGGGGTGCGCAGGCTGGCCTGAGGCGCGCATACCTTTCATTTTCAGGCGTCCAAAGAGGAGAATAGTATGAAAATCAGAAATATGGTGCTCGGAGCCAGCGTGATCGCGCTTTCCGCCGGTGCTGTGGCAGCTCAAGAGCTGACCATTGTATCCTGGGGCGGGGCTTATTCCGCGAGCCAGCAAAACGCATACCATGACCCGTATATGGCGGCAAACGATGGCGTTAGCATTATCAATGACGAGAGCTCGCCCGAAGCTGTGGCCAAGCTGCGTGCGATGGCTGAAGCCGGTAACACAACTTGGGACGTGGTAGACGTGGAAGCCGCCGACGCAATTCGTCTTTGTGACGAAGGTTTGGCGATGGAAATCGATGCGGACAGCCAGTTGGCCGCTGCACCGGATGGCACATCCGCAAGCGCCGACTTTGGCGATATGCTGGTTTCCGACTGCTTTATCCCTCAGATCGTTTTCTCGACCACATTTGGCTATCGCACCGACATGGTGCCAGAGGGTGCAGCCGCGCCAACAGGTGCTTGTGACGTGTTTGATCTGGAAACATATCCGGGCAAGCGTAGCCTCAACAAACGCCCAATTGCCAATATGGAATGGGCTCTGATCTGTGACGGCGTTGCGTATGAAGACGTCTATGACGCTCTTGAAACAGACGAAGGTCAGGCGCGTGCGTTTGCCAAGCTTGACACCATTAAAGATGAAACCATCTGGTGGTCGGCTTCTGCCGAGCCTGTGCAATTGCTGGCTGACGGCGAAGTGTTTATGGCTTCGGCTTATAACGGCCGTCTGTTCTCGATGATTGCCGAGCAGGGTCAACCTGTTGGCATGGCTTGGAACTGGCAGATGTTTGACCTTGATGGTTGGATCATTCCGGCAAACCTGAGCGACGAACGCAAGCAGGCTGCTCTGGATTATGTCTATTTCGCAACTGACACCCAGCGTTTGGCGGATCAGGCGAAGTTCATCTCCTACGGTCCGGCCCGCGCGTCTTCAGCGCCGTTGGTAGGCCAGCACGCAACCCTCGGAATCGAAATGGGGCCACACATGCCAACCGATCCGAACAATGCTGAAAACACCTTCGTAAACAACTACGACTGGTGGGCTGATTACCGCGATGATCTGGATGCAAAATTCCAGGCTTGGCTGTCACAATAAGCTAGTATTTGCGGGGCCGGCATTCCGGCCCCGCGATCAACCCAAGGAGACTCAATGTCCGATTCAAGCCCCGTATTGGCCGCCGATGGCCGCCCGCTCAAGGCCAGCTTGAACCGCGCTTTGCGCCGCCAAAAAATGCGCGCCCTGCTGCTGATTGCCCCTTTGCTGATTTTTGTGTTGGTCACTTTCATCGCCCCGATTGCCGATATGCTGTTTCGGTCGGTCGAAAACGATATTGTGTCCAACACGCTGCCGCGAACCGTTGTCGCGCTGGAGGATTGGGACGCCGCGAGCGGTGTTTCACCAGACGAGGTGGTGTTTACGGCGCTTGCCGAGGACCTGGCCGAAGCGGTGTCCGCCAAGCGGCACACGCAGTTGGGGACGCGGCTGAATTACGAGCTTTCGGGTATGTCCTCTCTGTTTCGGAAGACAGGCCGGAAGGTAAAGCGGCTGGATACTGAAATTCCATTCAAAGAGCAGTTCCTTGAAATCGAGGAAGATTGGGATGATCCGGAGGTCTGGTCAACCATCAAAGCGAATTCATCTCGGTTTACCGCGGGTTATTTTCTGAATGCGGTCGATCTCCAACTCGGCCCGGACGGGATTGAACAACGCCCTGAAAACGAACGGATATATGTCAAATTATTCGGGCGAACGATCTTCCTCAGCGTTACCATTACGCTCTCTTGTTTCCTGCTCGGGTATCCGATTGCCTGGATTTTGGCCAATCTCAAAGCCCGAACAGCCAATCTTTTGATGATCCTTGTGCTATTGCCGTTCTGGACATCGCTGCTTGTTAGAACATCAGCCTGGAAAGTGCTGCTGCAACAGCAAGGGGTGATCAATGACACGCTGGTCTGGCTTGGGATCGTGGCGGATGACAACCGACTGGAGTTGATCAACAACGCCACTGGCACCATTATTGCGATGACCCATATTTTGCTGCCGTTTATGATACTACCGCTCTATTCAGTGATGAAAACCATTCCGATAAGCTATGTACGGGCGGCCAAGAGCCTTGGTGCAACCGACTGGACAGCTTTTTGGCGGGTTTACTTTCCGCAATCGGTGCCGGGGATCGGCGCGGGTGCTATCCTCGTGTTTATTCTCGCCATTGGTTATTACATTACACCTGCATTGGTTGGTGGCACATCGGGCACATTTATCTCTAACCGGATCGCGTATCACATTTCGAGCTCGCTTAACTGGGGCCTCGGGGCTGCTTTGGGCGCGATTCTGCTGGTGCTTGTACTGGTGCTCTACGCACTTTACGACAAAATCGTCGGCATTGATAACGTGAAACTGGGGTAGGATATGAGCAAGCTTCCACCATATGCGACAACGGGCCAACGGGTTTGGCATTATACGTTTTTGGCAATCACCGCGTTGATCTTCTTTTTCCTGATCTTCCCGATCATCATCATTATTCCGCTGTCGTTTAATGCGCAGGATTTCTTTACGTTTACGCCCAAGATGCTGGCGCTGGATCCGGAAGGGTTTTCCACCAAGCATTACGCGGATTTCTTCGGCAATTCGGATTGGCAAAACGCGCTGAAAAACTCCTTCCAGATCGCACCTGTGGCAACGCTGATTTCGGTCACGTTTGGCACATTGGCTGCTATCGGCCTTAGCCAGAGCCATGTGCCCTTCCGTGGGGCCATTATGGCCGTGCTGATCTCGCCAATGATTGTGCCTCTGATCATTTCAGCCGCCGGGATGTATTTTTTCTATTCCCGCCTTGGGATGCAAGGCACCTATATCGGGGTGGTTCTGGCGCACGCGGTCCTCGGTATTCCATTTGTGATTATCACCGTGACGGCAACGCTGGTTGGCTTTGATAAATCCCTTACACGGGCGGCCGCCAATATGGGGGCAGGGCCGGTGCGGACCTTCTTCAAAATCCAGATGCCGCTTATTTTGCCGGGCGTTATCTCGGGTGGGTTGTTTGCTTTTATCACCTCGTTTGACGAGGTTGTTGTGGTGTTGTTTGTGGGTTCGGCAGGGCAGAAGACCCTGCCTTGGCAAATGTTTATCGGCATGCGTGAACAAATTTCACCCACAATTCTGGCGGTGGCAACCTTGATGGTTGCAATTTCCATTGTGTTACTGACAACGCTAGAATTCCTGCGCCGCCGTTCAGAAAGGCTGCGGGGCATGAGCGCCAGCTAAGGCCGGTGGCGGCGCGTTTGGCGCCGCTCTTTTGGGAAACCGAGTATCCGCGCCGCTCGTGAACGCTGCGCTTGTGGTGAACGGTTAAACTCACGGCTTGAACTCTCTGAAAAATGGACGTATACCCCGCCTGTCCTGAACGGTGCGAATCGATTGGGATGGTTTGCTATTGGGGCAGGCCGCAGGATACCCGAAATTCTCCTTTCGGATTTGAGAGCGGCAGAATGTGTCAGAAGCAGGCAAAAACAAACGTCGTCCCGACCTCTGGCGAGCGCACAACGCGGACTCGGTGGAAGACCGAGAGCTCTCGGACGCAGACAACTTCACCGCAAAGGTGAGCAAAGGAAGAACGATGAATATTATTGAACAGCTCGAAGCCGAGCAGATTGCCGCGCTTGGCAACGACATTCCGGATTTCAAGGCCGGCGATACCGTCCGCGTTGGCTACAAAGTGACCGAGGGCACCCGCTCCCGTGTGCAAAACTACGAAGGTGTGTGCATTGCGCGCAAAGGCGGCAGCGGTATTGCTGGCGCTTTTACTGTTCGTAAAATCTCCTTTGGTGAGGGTGTTGAGCGCGTATTCCCGCTCCACTCGCCAAATATCGACAGCATCACCGTTGTGCGCCGTGGCCGTGTGCGCCGCGCCAAGCTTTATTACCTTCGCAGCCGTCGCGGTAAATCTGCGCGTATTGCTGAAGATACCAACTACAAGCCCAAAAAAGACGCGAAGTAAGCGCCATAACTTTGCGATAGGAGCAATAAGATGAAAAAAGACATCCATCCCGATTATCACATGATCGACGTGAAAATGACCAATGGCGACGTGATCAAAATGCGCTCGACCTACGGATCCGAAGGCACCGAGCTTGTGCTTGATATTGACCCGACTGTTCACCCTGCATGGACAGGTGGCGGCCATCGCCTGCTGGATACCGGCGGTCGTGTATCGAAGTTCAAAAAGAAATACGAAGGCCTCGGCTTCTGATCAGCCCCATGGTTTTGAAAATTCGAACCGCTCCCGTTTGGGGGCGGTTTTTGTTTGGGGTGGCTTTGTCGAAACCGGTGACGCAAGTGATCAGGCAGATTGAGGCCAGATGATCGTGGTGAAGGTAGCTGGCGGCCTCAGAGTCGGGCATTCATCGGTTATCCGGAGGTCCGCATGAGGTTGCAGGATGATCTGATCTCACAAACCCATTCGAAAATTTCCGTTACTCCAGAAGAATATTCCGATTGTTTAGTTAGTTGCTTGCTTCCTCACTTTTATAGACGACAAGAGCAGGCTTTTTATCAGGGCTTAACAGAAGCTTGTCCAAATATAGCGGATCATACCAATCATGCCATGGCTCCAATCCGAAACAAGCGTTTATGAAGTCGTCCATAATTCCGGAACCTTCTGTTACAGTCCCGATAAATTGCTTCGCTCGGTGTCCAACCAGATCAAAAAGCTGTCTAAATTCAATTTCCGGCGCGTGACCTACCACCGGCCAGTCGCCTGAATCGAGCAAATCAATCGTGACATACTGGATGCTGATTATTTCATCCATTGTAGGTGCTGTATCTTTTTCAGTCTTTGAAGCGCGCCGCAACGTGAAAGCGCAAACCGCGCTATTCATGGCCTCGACTTCGTAAGACAAAACCTGCGCGACAGTATAGCCACCATCAGATTTCGGCACCAAAAAGATGTCGCCGTTTTCCCATTTCTGTTTACTGCGTCTTTCCATTCTTGCCGCCCCTAGTTTTGTCCAGCAAGTGAACCTGCTGCAGCTCGATGCTATCACCAATCAGCTACTACCGCATATCTACTGATTTTCCTGCAATTACTTTCAGCTACCAGTTTTGGCTTTCGATAAGCCTCAAAATCACCCATTTTCAAACTTGAAATGGCTCCGCTATGAAAAGAATACACTTAATTCCTATAATCGGAACTCATTCTGTGTATCGGTGGAGGTGCAATTCCGAAAGCCTAACTCGGCCCTGTATGTGCGCTTGTTTTTTTCCCGTCTTCCACAGCCAGTAGGGATGGGGTAGACAATCTTAGAAATTTTGGGGGTTGGCCGATGGCGCATGTAATTGTTTTGGGAAATGAAAAAGGCGGGTCGGGGAAATCGACCACGGCGATGCATTTGTGCACGGCGCTGATGGCGGCGGGGAAAGCTGTGGGGGCGATTGACCTAGACCTGCGGCAGCAGAGCTTTTTTCGTTATCTGGAGAACCGGTCGGTAACGGCTGCACAGGATGATATGGCGCTTTCCATGCCCCGCCAGTTTACACTGCGCTTGTCCAATGAAGACAGTGCTGAGGCCGCTCAGGCCGAAGAAGAGGAGCGGTTTGCACAAGCACTCGATACGCTCGACACAAACTGTGACTTTATCCTGATCGACTGCCCGGGCTCGGATACCCGATACGCGCGGATGGCGCATTCGGTGGCGGATACGCTGATCACCCCTATGAACGACTCGCTTATCGATTTTGACCTGCTGGCACGGATGGATGCGGCGTCAGGGAAGGTGCTTGGCCCCTCGGTCTATTCGGAGTTGGTTTGGGAGGCGCGCCAGTTGCGGGCCAAGGCAGGGCTTAAGCCCGTCGACTGGGTCGTTTTACGCAATCGGCTGGCACACAATCAGGCGCATAACCGGCGCAAGGTTGGTAAGGCGCTGGAGAACCTTTCCAAGCGGATCGGGTTTCGGATTGTGCCGGGGTTTTCGGAGCGCGTGATTTTTCGCGAGCTGTTTCTTTCGGGGCTAACGCTGCTGGATTTGAAAAAGACAAACCGGCTGAGCCTAAGCCTGTCCAACATAGCCGCGCGCCAAGAGGTGCGCGAGTTGGTGAACGCGCTCAATCTTTCCGATGTGAAGGTGTCTTTTTAAATTATTCCGAACCGGCCCCTAAATACCTTGCGGAATTTGACCGAGCCGACGCCATGTTTCGATTTTTTCTCGTGAGACCTGAAAATGCATCGAGTCTTCGCGGCCAAAGCCTGCGCCCCAATACCAGCCTTCCTTGTTGAAAAACTCGGCGAGAATCGTCAGGCCGAGCTGGGTGCGGTCATCGCCCAACACGTCCAGTTGCCCGTCAATGTTGAGGTCGACCGAAAGCCCGTAGGCGTGTGTCGATACCGAGGTTTCCGAGCTGCGGATCAGGCGAACACACAGCGAACCGGCTGTGGAAATGCGGTCATAGAGCTCGGGCTCGAACACCTGAACGTTGCGGAAAACCTGTTGCAGCGAAATAATCGCTGGCTCAAGCATAGTAACCCGGATCGGGCCAACATCACGGGTTACGACCAGATCTTTGAGGATCGGATTGGTCATCGGTTGGCAGTCTTGCGAAAGATCTTCACGCGGCGGGCCAAAAATGCCCATCAGGTAGCTGGAAGACGAATTGGTCAGGCCTTCGTTGACGTTGCGCCGATCTGCGATCAACACCACTTGAGCGAAGAGATCCGACAGGCCATCTGAAGCCTCGGGCTCTTCGGTATAGGTTGTGGTTTGGGCGGCGGTGCCGCGCTCGTCGAGTAGCGAGACCTGCTGCTGGAGGTTGTTGAAGTCGATTGTCAGCGCAGTCAGTTGCTCGCGGACGGTTTCGATCTCTTCGGCACTTGCGAATTTTGAGGTAGTAAAGAACAGCATGTTGGCCAGATACCAGCCAGCCGGGGCAGTAATTATTGCGATTGCCAGCAGTATATTAGCCAGTTTCATAGAGCACCTCTTTTAGCTTTGTCCGCGATCCTAAGTCATTCAAGCAGTCGTGTCGATCACCTATGCGGGAGTGTCGAATATCGTCGGGGAGGGATCAGGCTTTGCTGTCAACTTGAAGACAATTCACCGAAACTACTGGAATTGCTTTGTGAAAATATGTTGCCGGAGAAAATTTTTGCGCCTAGGGTGGAAAAAATAATAAAAAAAACAAACTTGCGCATGCAAATTTGATGCAATGGGGAAAGTATGGATATCGACGTCGAAGCGCTATTGGCTGAGTTTGAAGGCGATTCCGCATGCGGTGATGATCTGGAGTATGATCCGGATTTTATCGAGCTGGAAAGCATTTCAAAACCCAAAGAGGAACAACAGGTCGGGTCTTCTGTATTAGCTGGCGAGGAGGTTGATTTCTCCCGCGTTGGAAGTATGGCTATTGGCATTCTGGAACGCAGCAAAGATTTGCGCGCCGCGATTTTCCTGGCGGAGGCTGTATTGCACAGAGACGGCTTTGTGCCTTTCGAACGTGTTATGGCCTACATTCATGGCGCGCTAGATCGCTATTGGGAATGTGTCCACCCGGAGCTGGATGAAGATGACGACGACGACCCCACGATGCGGGTCAACGCGATGCGCGGGCTGGCGGACCCCGATACAGTGTTGCGCGCTGTGCGCCGTGCCCCGCTGACCGATAGTCGCGCTATGGGTCGGTTCTCATTGCGCCATATATCGATTGCAGATGGGGAGATTGCCCCGGGAGAGGGTGAAAACCCGATCGACCATGCAACGATTTCCGCGGCGTTTCAGGATACGGATGCAGAGGTTATGACCGCGATCCGCGAGGCGGTCAGCAATTCGCGGGATCACATTAAAAACATTACGGCAGTCATGGATGACAAGGTTGGCGCGCTTGGGCCGGACCTGTCGGAACTGGACAAAGAGCTCTTTAAGGCGCAATCGGCGATTGCCAGCGTGCTGGGCGGTGATATTGCCGAAGCGGACGTGGCTGAAGAGGGTGGTGCCGGTGATGGTGCCCCCGCGGCCCAAGCCTCCGCACCGGTGTCGGGCGCGATCAACACGCGTGATGACGTTACAAGAATGATCGACAAGATTTGCGAGTATTATGCCCGCTCCGAGCCATCAAGCCCCGTGCCTGTTTTGCTCCAGCGAGCCCGCCGGTTGGTTGCCGCAGATTTCGTTACAATCATGAAAGATATGGCCTCTGACGGTATGAACCAGGTTCGTACTATCGGTGGTCTCGAAGATGAAGGTTATTAATTAAAAGGGGCGGAGGTCAGCTGCCCAGATATCAGGAAGGAAGTTAAAGATATGGCTAGTAGTCAAAAGTTTATTGCCAGAAATCGGGCGCCTCGCGTTCAGATCGAATATGATGTGGAGTTGTATGGCGCCGAAAAAAAGGTGCAACTCCCCTTTGTAATGGGGGTCATGTCTGACCTTTCCGGTAAATCCGAAGAACCGCTTCCTTCGGTTGCAGACCGAAAATTTCTCGAAATTGACATTGATAATTTCGACAACCGGATGAAATCTATGAAGCCACGCGCTGCATTTAGTGTGCCAAACACTCTGACCGGCGAAGGCAATATGGCTGTCGATATCACCTTTGAAAGCATGGACGATTTCTCGCCTGCTGCAATTGCCAGTAAAGTGGAACCCCTGCGCAAACTACTTGAGGCGCGGACCCAGCTTTCAAACCTGATGACCTATATGGATGGTAAAACCGGCGCTGAAGACCTGATGGCAAAAATAACGCAGGACCCGACATTGCTAAAGGCGCTGGCTTCCACGCCCAAACCGAAATCCGACGAGGAGGAGGCTGAATAATGGCTGAAGCAGAAACCGAAGCCCAAGGCGGTGAACACGAATCCATTTTCGCAAATGATGATTTTGCGAATCTTCTTCAGAAAGAATTCCGCCCCAAATCTGACACAGCCAGAACGGCTGTTGAGGAGGCTGTAAAAACCCTTGCCGAGCAGGCATTGGTGAACACAGCCCTTGTGTCGGACGATGCGCTACGCACAATTGAAGGCATTATTGCCGAGATCGACCAAACGCTGACGGCTCAGGTGAACGAGATTTTGCACCATGAGGATTTTCAGAAGCTGGAAAGCGCATGGCGTGGGTTGTCGTATCTGGTGAATAATACCGAAACCGATGAAATGCTTAAAATCCGCGTGATGAACATCTCGAAGAAAGATCTTCAGAAAACCATGCGCAAATTTAAGGGCACGGCCTGGGATCAATCTCCGATCTTCAAGAAGCTATATGAAGAAGAGTTTGGCCAGTTTGGTGGCGAGCCTTATGGCTGCCTGATGGGTGATTATCACTTTGACCATTCGCCGCCCGATGTTGAGCTTTTGGGTGAGATGTCAAAGGTAGCAGCGGCAGCGCACGCACCCTTCCTGACCGGAGCAGAGCCATCGCTTATGCAGATGGATAGCTGGGGTGAGCTTGCCAACCCGCGTGACCTGACAAAGATTTTCTCGACACCTGAATATGCTGCTTGGCGCTCGCTTCGCGAAAGTCAGGATAGCCAGTATCTGGCGCTGGCAATGCCACGCTTCCTTGGTCGGCACCCTTATGGGGCTAAAACCGATCCGGTGGAAGAATTTGCCTTTGAAGAGGATACGGAGGGTGCAGATAGCGGTCAGTACTCGTGGGTCAATGCTGCCTACGGTATGGCCACCAATATCACCAAGTCGTTCAAGCAATATGGCTGGTGCACACGTATCCGCGGGGTCGAGTCTGGTGGTGCGGTTGAGAACCTGCCAACGCATACTTTCCCCTCCGATGACGGCGGTGTGGACATGAAATGCCCAACAGAGATTGCGATTTCTGACCGGCGTGAAGCTGAGCTTGCCAATAACGGTCTGATGCCGCTCGTGCACCGTAAAAACTCTGATTTGGCTGCCTTTATTGGTGCCCAGAGCCTGCACAAACCGGCCGAATACGATGACCCGGACGCGACAGCAAACGCAAATCTTGGGGCGAGATTGCCCTATCTGTTTGCAACTTGCCGCTTCGCTCACTATCTAAAATGCATCGTAAGAGACAAACTGGGTTCGTTCAAAGAACGGGACGACATGCAGCGTTGGTTGCAGGACTGGATTGACAATTACGTTGATTTCAATGCCGACATTTCGTCGGAAGAGGTGAAGGCCCAAAAACCGTTGGCCGCTGCTGAAGTGGTCGTCGAAGAGATCGAGGGCAACCCCGGGTATTACTCTTCGAAGTTTTTCCTTCGCCCGCATTACCAGCTCGAGGGGCTGTCTGTTTCGTTACGATTGGTATCGAAACTGCCTTCCGAGAAGAAATAAACCGGTAATAAAACATCGCCGCGGGGGGCTCGCGTTCCCCGGGGCACGACTCAAAATTAGAGACACCATGATATATAGGAGAAAACCATGGCTTTTGACGCATTTATGTACTTCACCGCTTCGGCTGACACAGAAAAAGTCCCCGGCGAAACGCTTGACGCCGCAATGTCAGAAAAAAGCGCCTGGGAGCTGCTGAGCTTCACCATTGGCGCAGAAAACAACATTAACATCGGTTCGGCCACCGGCGGTGGCGGTGCAGGTAAAGCGACCTTCAAGGAATTTAGCTTCACCAAAAAAACCGACCTCGGGTCGCCTGGTTTGTTCCAGCAGTTGGTCACCGGTCGTCACTTTGACGAAGCGGTTGTAGAACTTCGCCGCTCTGGTGGTTCGGAAACCGCTTCGGGCGCGACCTTCATGATGTTCCATTTCAAGCTGGTTATGGTTCAGGACATTGAATGGTCCGGTTCGGACGGCGACGATGTTTGTGAGGAAAGTATCACCATGCAATATGGTGCGATGAAAATCGAATACACCTCGCAAGACTCTTCCGGCAAAATGAAAACCAAGAAAAAAGCCGAGTGGAGCCGTGTCAAGAACACAGCTCAGTATGCCATCTAGTGGTTTGCTGGCCGCTTGATTGTGGCTATCTGATAAAAACAATTCGCCCAAAGCCATGGCTCTGGGCGAGTTGATTCATCTGAAAGGGGCGCTATGTCGGCTGAAGAAATCCTTAAATCCGGAACCCTTGACGAGACGCTTACGGCGTTAATGGACCGGGTACGCAAAGACCCGTCTAATATCAAACAACGGATATTTTTGTTCCAGCTTTTTGCTGTTTTGGGGGAGTGGGAACGCGCCGTAAAGCAGCTCAAGGTTTGCGGCGGGATGGACCCTTCGACCCTATCGATGGTGCAGGCATACCGTGAAGCGATAATTTGCGAATTGATGCGCGAAAAGGTTTTTGCCGGTGACAAAGCGCCCATGATTTTCGGCGAGCCGGAAAACTGGATCGCTATTCTGGTCGAAGCGCTCGGCGCAACAGCGCGCGGCGACCATGCGGCCGCCGCCGAGTTGCGAAACCAAGCCTTTGAAGAAGCGCCAGCGGTTTCCGGTACGGCTGACGGGCAAGCCTTCGAGTGGATTGCCGATGCCGATATGCGGCTCGGGCCGGTCCTAGAGCTCGTAATGAACGGCAACTATTATTGGGTGCCTTTCGATGCGATCAAGAAACTGAACTTTGAAGAGCCGAGCGACCTGCGCGACCGTGTATGGACTCCGGTTCAAATAACCTGGGCGAACGGTGGTGAGGTGGTCGGATTTATTCCGACACGCTACCCCGGTTCAGCTGAAGCAAGTGACGAAATAAAACTCTCAAAAGTGACCGAATGGACCGATATTGGGGAGGAAACCTTTATCGGTTCGGGCCAGCGCTTGTTGGCAACCGACGAAGGCGACATTGCGTTGATGGACTTGCGCGAGGTTGTTTTTGATACCGGCGAAGAGGCCGCGGATGAATGACCCGGGAGATTCAGAGCGTCTCCAGCCGTCGCTGCTCGACAGGCTGACGGACAATAACCCGAGCGATACCAAAGAATCCCTGCGCGACAGGATAATCGACATCCGACAGCTCCGCGACATTGTGCTGCGAGATCTCGGATGGCTTTTGAATACGGTCAATCAGGAAGGGAATATCGACCCGGACGAGTTTCCGCAGTCATTTGATTCAACGCTCAACTACGGGATCACTGATATTTCGGGAAAAAGAGCGGCGGAAGCGCGGCCCTATGAGCTCGAACGGCTTATTCACAAGGCGATTGATGCTTTTGAACCCAGAATTGTAAAGGGGAGCCTTGAAGTGAAGCTCTCTACGACGATGGAAGGCACGCAATCGCGCATCCTGTTCAATATTCATGCCGAACTTTGGGCGCAACCTGTGCCGGTTGAAGTGTTTATGCGAACCGCCCTTGACCTCGCTTCGGGCGATATGTCGGTTGTGAAAGGATAACTTTTTGGACACGCGAATTCTCAAAAAATATGAGGAAGAGCTCGCCTATATGCGTGAGATGGGGGAGGAGTTTTCTGAGTCCTACCCAAAAATCGCGGCGCGGCTTGGCATGGACGGTGTCGAAATATCGGACCCGTATGTCGAGCGGCTTATGGAAGGGTTCGCCTTTATGGCGGCGCGTGTCCAACTGGAACTGGACCTGCAATACCCGGTTTTAACCCAACACTTGCTGGAAATTGTCTACCCGCACTATCTTGCGCCGACGCCGAGTATGCTTATTGCGAAATTGCAGCCGGACCCGACGCAGGGCAGCATGGAAGACGGCTTTTTGCTCAAACGCGGTACAACCCTGCGCAGCCCGCTTCGCGAGGGGGACAACACGGCTTGCCAGTTCCGCACAGCGCATGACGTAACACTGTGGCCGATTGAAATTTCCGAAGCGGAATACCTGAGCGGGCGTGGTGAAGTGATGGCCGCAGGTGTTGGAGAAAACCGGGAGGCCAAAGCCGCGATCCGGCTCCGCTTGAAGTCAATTGGCGAGCTTGGGTTGGCAAAACTCGGATTGGACGAGCTTACGCTATTTATGACCGGCGCCGGATGGGAGCCGTGGAAACTGTTTGAGCATATTGCAAATGACGGCATTCAGGTTGCGGGCCGGTCCACCAACCCGCGCGAAGACTGGACTTATGTAAATCGCTGGAACACTATTGAAGCGACGGGGAGCGACCCCGAGCAAGCCCTGCTGCCATTTCCCGGGCAAAGCTTTGACGGCTATCGTCTGTTGCAGGAATACTATGCACTACCTAGCCGGTTTTTCTTTACAAAAGTCGGTGGCTTGCAGCCCATATTGAAGCAGGTGAAAGATGGCGACGAAGTAGATATTTATATCCTGCTCAAGCAATCGGTTGGCAGCTTGAGTGCTGTTATTGAGCCGTCATCTTTTGAGCTTTTCGCAACCCCGGCGGTAAACCTGTTTGAAAAACGCTGTGACCGTGTGCATGTCACAGGCCGAGATGTTGATTATCAGGTTATAGCAGACCGTACCGCCCCGCTGGATTTCGAGATATACGGAGTGGATTCCGTGAAAGGGATATCTTCTGAAGGTTTGGATGATGTGGATTTCGAGCCGTTTTATTCGGCTGATGATTATACCGCCGCCGGTGAGAGCTATTCTGCATATTATAGTTTGCGGCGCCGCATGCATCAGCGTTCCGAACGCCAGCGTTTGAAAGGCACCCGCACGAGCTATTTGGGAGCCGATGTTTTTATCAATCTGGTTGACCAGATGCAGGCCCCGTATGGCGGTGATATTGAACAATTGGCGATCAAGGCGATGTGTACCAACCGCGACCTTCCGATGCTGCTAAGTATCGGGAAGCACAAAACAGATTTTGAGCTGCCAGATGGCGGTCCGGTGGGTTCAGTCACAGCCCTTACCCCCATTACCCGCCCGCGTGCCAGCCTCGCGGTTGAGGGCGATAGCGCATGGCGCCTGATCTCGCATTTAAGTCTCAACTATCTGTCGATTTCCGAGACAGACAGGGGGGACCCCGCAGCGGCAATCCGGGAGTTGCTCGGCATTTATGGCCCGCTCGGTGACAAATCCCTCGCCAAGCAGCTGGAGGGGATTAGCCGGGTTTGGACCGTGCCGATTGTGCGCCGCATGGCGGACGAGGTGCTTTCTACAGCGGTGCGGGGCCTGGAAGTCAACGTGGAATTTGACGAGAGTTTTTATGAGGGCACGGGCGTTTATGTGCTTGGCGTGGTGCTCCAGAAGTTTTTTGCAAAGTATGTTTCGGTGAACAGTTTTACCGAAACGGTTATTCATAGTCCTGACAGGGGAGAAATTGCGCGGTGGCCAGCGATGAGCGGAAAGAGGCGGGTGATCTGAGCCGCTTTGATGCGCTCAAAGATCACCCCGAACGGTTTCATATTTTTCAGGCCTTGCGCCTGATTGAAGCGCAATACAGCGATCAGCCTAGGCTTGGCCGGTCACGGCGGCCCAAGCAGGATGCTGTGCGGCTAAAACAGCGGATCGATATGGCATTCTCCACCTCGACGGTGGCGCGTTTTGAGCCAAGGGACGAAAAAACCGGTGAGCCGGGCGAAATGGCGCAATATATGTTTGGCCTGTTTGGGCCAAACGGGCCATTGCCCCTGCACTTGACAGAATATGCCTTTAACCGCCAAATCTCGCACCGGGACCCCACATTTAAGGCATTTGGCGACATTTTCCACCATCGGATGCTGTCATTGCTTTATCGTGCTTATGCTTCGGGAGAGCCGACATCCAGTTATGATCGCGCTGGAGAGGTTGACCCGTTTGCGCAGAAAGTAGCCGCATTTGCCGGATTAAAAGGGGCCGCATTTGCCGAGCGGGATGCCATGCCCGACCTCGCAAAGCTGCGCTATTCGGGTCGGTTGGCACACGGAACCCGTAATGAAGAGGGGTTGCTCTCCCTGATCTCGGGTTTCTTTGGGGCGCCTGCGACCATGGAGAGCTTCGTTGGAGCTTGGCTCGAGTTGGACCCAAAAGACAGGTGGGAACTTGGCAACCCTGAGCGGCCTGCCAAACTCGGGCAAAGCTGTTCGATCGGTTCAAAAGTCTGGTCTCGGCAATCGAAATTCCGTTTCCGCGTTGGGCCGGTCGGGCTGGATGCTTACAAGCGCCTTCTTCCGGGCGGGGGCAGCCTCAAGCGGTTGCAAGCCTTGGTGAATAACTACATGGGCGAAGCGCTGATGTGGGATATGAATCTGGTATTGAAAAAAGGCGAAGCTGAACCAGCTATGCTGGCGCGTTCCGCATCTGACGGAGAGGTTAGCCTTGTGGTTAGCCATGACGAGCAGATTGAGTCGGATAACATGGAACCGCCGGAAGCGGGTCCTGCAATTGTTTCGCAACCGGCTGCCGATACAGTTGATGCGCTCGGAGAAGAAAAACCAATCGAGGAAATAGGTGCAGGAAGCTCGCCCGAAGATAGGCGCGAAGCCTCTTCAGAAGAGGATGCGCCGATTGACTGGGAAAAAACAGTTGTGCTTCCCGTGGCAGTTTCGCCTGCTTTCAATGAAGCGCCAGAACCCACCGCAATAGATTTTGGGGAAGCTACGGGCGATTTCGATAATAGCGAAAAAGAATCCCCGCAAATTCCGCCGCTTAGCGGGGAGACGGGTCACAAAGACGACAGCCCGCCACCAAGCCAGGGGGTATACCTTGGCTGGACAACATGGTTGGGAAAACCACCAGATGACAGAGATTTGGACGACTTATACATAGAATAAAAAATGCAAAACCGGGAGAGTAAAAAATGAGTGAAATTAGCCGCGTGGCCCTTTTTGGCAAGCTAAACAAACTAGGGTATAAAGGGATAGAAGGGGCGACCGTGTTTTGTAAAATGCGGGGCAACCCTTATGTTGAACTTGTGCATTGGCTGCATCAGATCTTGCAGGGGCAAGATAGCGACATTCACCGGATTATTCAGCATTTTGATCTGGATGC
>DFBP01000300.1:0-439 GCA_002366685.1 Rhodobacterales bacterium UBA3077
GCCAGCGGCAGGAAAACAAGCATCGCTTCGTTCATATTTTCCAAAGCACGCTTGGCCCGCGCCGCTTTCACGGTCAGCTTCAGCCGCACGTCCCGCGGGCCACCGGCATAGTGCATAGCCTCTGGCCCCATCGCGCGAGACATAATCGCAGTGGGCACAAAGGTTTGCACAAAGTAAAGCAGCAACACAAAAAGGGTCAGAGCAATCATAGCGACCTCCAAAAAAAAGCGCGAAGCCTCGGCCTCGCGCGACTAATTTACTTGTTAGCTTTGAGCCATGCTAGAACGGTTTCGGGCGAAGACTCACCGTAAGGATCCTCACCGTGGTTATCATCGCGGCCCGGTTCTTCGAACCATGCTTCGATCACGCCGTTATTTACAATAGCCGCGTAGCGCCATGAACGGTAGCCAAAGCCAAGGTTGGCTTTTTCGACCAGCAT
>DFBP01000300.1:462-4706 GCA_002366685.1 Rhodobacterales bacterium UBA3077
AAGCTCTTGGCCCTGCGCCCATTTGTTCATCACGAAACTGTCATTCACCGACATGCAGTAGATTTCGTCAATGCCTTCAGCGGCGAAATCGGCAGCGCCGTTCTCGAAGCCGGGAAGCTGGTAGGTGGAGCAAGTTGGCGTAAATGCACCGGGGAGCGAAAACAAGACAACGCGCTTGCCTTTGAAATAGTCGTCGGTGGTTACGTCTTGCCAGCGGAACGGGTTGTCACCGCCGATGGATTCGTCGCGCACACGGGTTTTGAAAGTTACGTCAGGTAGCTTGATGCCAGCTTGCATGGGAAGGCCCCTCTATTAGTGTTGATGTTGCCCTCTATCTAGGGGTTTTGAGGCTGCACGAAAACCCCCTCGGGTTCAATTTCTGGTCATTGCGCGCAATAGCCGCTATGGAAGAGAAAACGCGAGGCGATATGCTTTCTTACCAACACAGTTACCACGCCGGAAACCCGGCTGATTTGCACAAGCATATTGTGCTCGCAGAGCTTTTGGCGCTGCTGACGCGCAAGGCGCGCGGCATTTCCTATATGGAAACCCATGCCGGGCGTGGCCTCTATGATCTGGCGGCAGAGGACTCGCTGAAAACCGGAGAGGCCCGCGAGGGGATCGAGGCGCTGGAACTGCCGGATTGCCCGCTGAAAACCGCGCTAGATTCCACCCGCCAGCATTACGGGGCGCACGCTTACCCCGGCTCGCCGCTGATCGCGCAAACTTTGCTTCGTGAGCAAGACCGGCTTTATTTGATGGAGCTCCATCCGGCAGAGCATGCCGGGCTCAAAAGGATGCTTAGCGCGGCGCATACAGCGATCCACCGGCGGGACGGATATGAGGGGGTTTTAGGCCTGTCACCACCAAAACCACGCAAGGGGCTGGTGCTGGTTGACCCTTCCTACGAGGTCAAAACCGAATATGCGCAAGTGGCGGATTTCACACTCAAGCTTGTGGCCAAATGGCCCGAGGCGACTGTGATGATCTGGTATCCGATCCTTCCGGCAGGGCGCCATGAAGAGCTGATAGAGGGGATGAGGATCAAATATCTGCGTGACGAAGTGAGCTTTGATCTTAAGGACGGAAAGGGCATGACGGGTAGCGGACTGCTCTTGGTAAACGCACCATTTGGCGCCGAAAAATGCTTTATAAAAGCGCTGGATCTGGCGCGCCCGATCCTAAAAAATACGCTATAGCGCCGAATTCGTCGCACCCGAAAATGCTCAAAAAATCTTGCAATAGTAATTTTTTGGTGTGAGTTTGCACGAAAGAGGTATGTTTTTATGAAAAATCTTCGCGGACTCGTTGTTGGCGGCGCAGCTATCGGCTTTCTCCTTCTGGGTTGGTTAATGACCACCATCGCTCCCAATATTGAAATAGCTTGGGTTCTTTCACTTCTATTGCTGACGGTTTTTCTGTTTTCATTTGAGATCGTGCCCATTGATATTGCCGCCCTGACCATTCTGGTCATGTTGGGGCTTTCCAGCATTCTCGCCCCGATCATGGGGCTAGAGCAGGGACTGGTCGATATCAACGAATTGTTTGACGGGTTCTCGTCCAACGCTGTTATTTCCATCATAGCAGTGATGATCCTCGGTGCCGGGCTGGATAAAACCGGCATTATGAACTCTGTGGCGCGCTATCTGGTGAAGGTTGGCGGCAGCACCGAAACAAGAATTATTCCTCTGATTTCGGGCACCGTTGGAGGTATTTCCGGATTCATGCAAAATGTTGGGGCCGCGGCGCTGTTCTTGCCGGTGGTAAAGCGCATTTCCACGCGGTCAAAAATCCCGATGGCCCGTCTTTTGATGCCGATGGGTTTTTGTGCCATTCTTGGCGGTACCCTTACGATGGTGGGATCAAGCCCGCTTATTCTTCTTAATGACTTGATCATCAACGCCAATATCGGTTTGCACTTAGATGATCAAATCGAGACATTCGGCCTGTTTTCGGTTACGCCAATTGGCATTGCGCTCATTATATCCGGTATTCTGTATTTCGTGGTTTTTGGCCGGTTTGTGCTGCCCAAGGGCAAAGATGTGGCTGACAAAAAACAAGGTTTGGAAAGCCATCTGTCCGCAGATTATGGAATCGACTATATCGTTGCCGAGATCTACATTCCGTCTTCCAGCCGGTTGATCGGCAAGATGCTCGACGAATACGAAACCAAGTTTCATGTGCGCACTGTCGGTGTGACTTCCGGCAAAAAAGTTCGCGCCACAACGCGCGGCGTGCCGGCGGCTCTGAAAATTGCGCAGGGCGACCACCTATGTGTGATCGGTGAGCGCGAAAGTATTGAGGTTTTTTGCAAAGCCTACGGCCTGGATCTGAAGCCGGGCCTTGATCTGTTTTCCGAAGTGATGTCGGCTTCCTCAGCCGGGTTGGCTGAAGTTGTGATTTCCCCAACTTCTCCGCTGATCGGCGAATCCGCTCGCACCAAGAAACTACGTGAAACGCAAGGTATCTCCACCCTCAGCATTATTCGCCACGGCAAAACCATGCGTGAAGGCGAAGATGTGCGGAGTAAAGAGTTCCAGTCCGGTGATACGGTGGTGATTTTTGCCGACTGGCAGAGCTTGCAGCACTTTCATACTAACATGAATGTGGTGGTGACAAGCGACTTCCCGCAGGAAGAAGTGCGCCCCAACAAGGTGGCACATGCGCTTATCTTTTTTGGCATCGCGATGGGGCTGGTGCTGCTGACAGACCTGCGCCTTTCCGTTGCGCTGCTTGTCGGCGCGCTGGGGATTATTATTTCTGGCGTTCTGGACCCCGAAGAAGCCTATGCCTCGGTCAGTTGGAAAACTGTTTTCCTCCTCGCCAGCCTTATCCCGCTTGGCAAAGCGGTTGAGGCCAGCGGTACCGCGGCGTGGATTGCGGATCAGGTGTTAACCGCGGTTGGAGACGTTGATACTTGGGTATTGCAACTGGTAATCGCGATTCTGGCCACAGGCTTTACGCTCGTTATGTCCAACGTCGGGGCCACCGTGCTACTGGTGCCGCTCGCAATCAGTATTGCGCTGCAAGCCGGGGCTGATCCGGCAGTGTTTGCGCTGACGGTTGCGCTGGCCACGTCCAACTCCTTCATTTTGCCCACCCATCAAGTAAACGCCCTGATCATGGGTCCGGGGCGCTATACGGTGCCGGATTTCTTCCGCGCCGGCGGAATCATGACGTTCATTTTCCTCGCGGTGCTTATGGTGATGTTGCAGTTGTTTTATTAGGTAACTAGGGGCAATACCATTTGCAGATCAACAAGTATTTCGGTTTTGCGTTTCTGGATCGAAATTAACTACTACAGTTAATCAGAAGTTAACTTCTTTTTGTCTTAATGGCATTGCATGCAGTTTGCAAAGCGTATTGAGAGGCGAAATGACAGCGAAAGCTTATCCGATTTCCGTAATAGGTTTATGTTTTTTTCTTTTAGCCTGTTCGTCACCTAGCCCAAAATACATGGGAATAAAGGCAAATGAACAAACAGTCTCTGGAGTCAGATTTGATGTTTATCAGCTCCACAATAATGCACAGGTAATCCGCCTAAGCGGTCGCTTACCGGGCGGATATTCTTCAATAAAACTAGCGGCAATTACGGCAATCGAGCAAGCAACGAACTGTAAGGTGGAAATTGCAACAGTGGAAGGTGACACAGAAGTGATTAACGCAGTCTTGTCATGCTAATACTGATACCCGGCGAATAAACTACGCACATGTTTCAGGAACTCCTTCGGCATAAATCGCTTCCCAGTCTGGCCCTAGAACTTCGCGAGCGGATAAGCCGTTCCTAAATTCCGCATCATTTGGAGAAAGAACGCGAATAACCATATCTTGCAGATTGCTTGAGTAGGCTGTGAAGCCCCCATAAGCGCTGTAACCTAGACCGGAAAACTGAGATCCAGCTTGATCGCCAACGACAATAAATCGATCTGCGCCGCGCCTTATAACTTCAATAGCTGCGGTTTGAAATGCGACTTCGCGAGCTCCGGTCGCGCCACAAGCAGGCGCAGCTGTTGTGGCAACTTTAAATGAATTTTGAGAAAGAGGTTGAATGGAGGTTTCTACACAAGCTGATAGAGTTAGAGTAGTTGCCACCATTGCTGACGAGATAATTTTTCTCATTGACACATCCATAGGTTTTGTTTCGCCTTGCAATTACTTTCTTAGTTGACATTCCTTGTCAAGCTACGAATTGCAGTTGGGTGCATTCCGACTGCTTGGGACTACCCGCATTTACTGTGCCCGCA
>DFBP01000007.1:0-252 GCA_002366685.1 Rhodobacterales bacterium UBA3077
CTACCCGCATTTACTGTGCCCGCACTCCATGCAAACCATGCAGCCCTCTTGCATCCGCAGCGCGTATTGCCCGCATTTGGGGCAAGCGGGTCCGCGGGGTTTAACGACTGGCTCTGAAGATAGCTCCGCGTGCGGGTCGGCCTTGAGCGCGCCTCCGGCTTCCATAAATCCGATTTCGACGAGATGCCCCTCAATCACGCCGCCAATCGCCGCGAGGATCGAGGGAATATACTTCCCGCCCATCCATGCGCC
>DFBP01000007.1:349-1517 GCA_002366685.1 Rhodobacterales bacterium UBA3077
TCAACCACAACATCGTTGATGGTGATATAGATCGCGTGCTCATTCTCGGGCCAGCGCATTTTGTAGGTGTTGCCTTCCAATTGGGCCGGGCGGTCCATCGGGGCGCTTACGTCTGGTGTGGCTGGAACGGTTTCGCCCTCAATTGAGAGCACCGAGCCGGTCACATCATTTGGCCGATAGGTGGTGATCCCTTTCAGGCCAGCCTTCCAAGCCTCCAGATAAAGCGCCTCGAAATCCGCAAAAGGATAGTCGGCCGGCACGTTTACGGTTTTGGAAATGGCGGCGCAGATATAGGGCTGGATGGCGGCCTGCATTTGCATGTGGTCCTGCGCGGATATCTCCATGGCGCTCACAAAGGCTTCAGGCAAGTGGGCCTCGTCGCCGCCCGCTTCGCGGTATAGCTTGTAGGCGTGGTCCTCCACGCGATACTTCGCCATCTCGCCATCNNTTTTTTGCGGGTATAGAACCACGCAAAGGCTGGCTCGATCCCGCCCGAGCAGTTGTCGCCAAAGGCGAGGCTGATCGTGCCGGTAGGGGCGATTGACAGCAAGTGGGAATTGCGGATGCCGTGCTTGGCAATAGCTGCGCGGATATCTTCCGGAAGGCGGCTGGCCATGCCTGAAGCGAGGTATTTGTCGGCTTCAAAAAGCGGGAAAGCGCCCTTCTCCTGCGCCAGTGCGATACTGGCGCGATAGGCGGCATCTCGCATTTGGCGCGTAACATCCGCTGCGAAATGGCGTGCTTCATCGCTATTGTAGCGCAGCCCCATCATGATGAGCGCGTCTCCCAATCCGGTAAAGCCAAGCCCGATGCGCCGCTTATTGGCGGCCTCTGCGGCTTGTTCTTCCAGCGGCCATACGGTGGCATCGAGCACATTGTCGAGCATTCGCACAGCGGTAGCCACAACTTGGGCAAAGCTTTTACTGTTAAATCTGGCTTCACCAAATGGCTCTTCGACAAATTTGGTGAGGTTCATGGATCCAAGGCAGCAGCAGCCATGATCGGGGATCGGAATCTCGCCGCAGGGGTTCGTAGCCTCGATCACCTCACAATAATGCAGATTGTTCTCGGCGTTGATCCGATCCAGAAACAGAATGCCGGGTTCGGCGGCTTCATAGGTGTTGCGCATGATCTGGTCCCACAGGTCGCGCGCGCGAATGGATTTGTA
>DFBP01000007.1:1667-2006 GCA_002366685.1 Rhodobacterales bacterium UBA3077
CTTTCAACCGTTGCGCAAGACTGGTTGAACACATGCATATAGGAAACGGGGCCCGAGGCCGAGCTATCGGTGCCCGCGACCTTGGCACCCCGTGGCCGGATGCTCGAGAAATCATAGCCAACACCGCCGCCGCGACGCATGGTTTCAGCGGCCTGACGCAGCGCGTGGTAGATGCCGACCTTGCCGTCAACCGTGGAAGACACACTGTCCCCGACCGGCTGCACAAAGCAGTTGATCAAGGTGGCGTTTTTGATTCCGGCACCGGCGGCTGAGTTCACCCTTCCTCCCGGGATAAACCCGCGCTCCATAGCTTCACGAAAATCGGCTTCATCTGCGCCT
>DFBP01000007.1:2138-6229 GCA_002366685.1 Rhodobacterales bacterium UBA3077
AGGGCGGGCACTCAGCCTATGCTGATGCATAATTTAATTCAAGAACGAAGCGAGAATATGCGTGACCAGCGGCCCGGTTAATAATAAGTTAACCCCATGGCTAAATTGCACCTCATCAAACTCAGCGTTGGCTCTGAAAGCGTGGCCACGCAAGCCGCGTGGCAAGCTGATCGCATGGCGCTGACCGGCACCAACCCGCGCCACGTGACCCGCATGTGGCCTCGGCGCGCCGAAGAGTTGCTCAACGGCGGTTCTATTTTCTGGGTGATCAAAGGCGTGGTGCAGTCTTGCCAGAAAATCATCCGGCTCGATGAAGTCATCGGCGAAGACGGCATTCGCCGCTGCGGTATCGTTCTGGACCCGCAACTTCACCATACCCGCCCGCAGCCCCGCCGCCCTTTTCAGGGCTGGCGATACCTTATAGATGAAGAGGCTCCCGAAATTGGGGCCCCTTATCAAGAAGGCGAAGAAACCCTTCCGGCGGAGTTACAGGCACAACTTGCAACGCTTGGCGTGTTTTAATCTCCTTTCCCCTTGAATTGGCGCGTGGAGTGTATATGTTAATAGTATTCACATAGCACTAATTGAAGGAGGACAGAAAATGGCAGACGCATCCCATACAGAAGAGCCAAGCAAACGCAAATCCACTTGGATGCGCGGTTTTTATATGTTGATATTTATCCTTCTAATGGAGTTGGCCGGCACGGTTTTGGCGGTTATCGCATTGATCCAGTTTATCTGGATGTTGCTTAACGGCGACAAAAATGGTGACCTCAGCCGCTTTGGCCGCGGGTTCGGGCGCTGGTTCCGTGAGGCCGTGGCCTTTCAGACCTGCGAAACCGACGAAAAGCCGTTCCCTTGGAAAGCATGGCCTGCTGACAAGGCTGAAAAATAGCCGCCAATTGGTTGGGAATGGTGGAAATTTATCGGGGCGCGCAATGCTTGTGCGCCCCAAGCGTGTTAAGCTGAAATTTTGGTTGGCACCGCTACTGGATCACAAATTGCATGAAGTAGAGCATGGCCATTCCACCAAAGATGGCACCCAGCGGTGAGCGAAACCATGCGCCGATGGCGAGCGCTGTTAGCGCCGCAATTGCGCGGGCTGGGTCCAGCGTGCCTCCGGTCGCATCGGGCCACACAACCAGGGGCGCTACCAGCGCAGGTAAAACGGCCACCGGCACATAGCGCAGGTGGCGGACCAACCAGTCAGGCAGGTCCCGCCCGCCAAGCAGGCCAAGAAACGAAAACCGGATCAGAAATGTGCCGATCCCGAGGGTGATGATCATCCACCAGATACTTGTATCACTCATGCGGCCGCTCCCATCCGTTTTTCCACGGCGGCACCGGAAATCATGGCCAGAATAGCCGCAAACATCAGCCCGCTGTTATAAGGCATCCACGCCAAGGATAGCGCCACCGCGACCGAAACAAACGCGGCAACCAAATGGGGAAGGCTCCGAAGCGAGGGTGCCACAAGTGCGATAAACGTAATTGGCACTGCAAAATCGAGAGCATACTCGGCTGGAATAGCGGTTCCCGCCACCGCGCCAACATAGGTAAATACATACCAGAGCGGGCAGATCGGCGAGACCGTGCCAAAGAAAAAGGCGAGCTTGTCCGACAGGCTGCGCTCGGGCTGTTGCTCATATTCATTGATCGAAACCGCATAGGTTTGGTCTACGGTGAAATAAGCAACTAAAACACGCTTCCAAAGCCCTGCTTTGCCAAGGTGGGTGGTCAGAGAGGCAGAATACATCGCCATGCGCATATTCACCGCGAGGCCAGTCAACACGGCTACAAAAACCGGAGCGCTGTCATTTAGCTGTTGCAGGGCGGCAAATTGCGAAGCCCCCGCAATCACAAGCACGGTCATCGCCATGGTTTGCACAATATCCAACCCCGCCTCGGTGGCGACCACACCAAACAGCAGCCCAAAAGGAGCAACCACCAGCACAAATGGCGCACCCGCGCGAAAACCTTGCCAATATGCACTGCCCATGCTGGACATCCCCTTTTATTCGTTGCACCTTTCCGCCTATAACCCCCCGGAAGGTAATATGACAATCACGAGTTTTGATCTATGACCCAACCGAAGCTGATACCACCCGAATCCGTGCGGCCCACAAGCCCCGAGGCGCGGATCGCTGGTGTGATTTTGGCTGGCGGTCAATCTTCGCGCATGGGCGGCGGAGACAAGTGTCTTTTATCTCTGGGTGGCTCTTCGATATTGTCTCAGGTGTTGGCGCGGTTCCAGCCACAAGTCGAAGCCTTGGTGCTAAGCGCCAACGGAGACCCCGCGCGCTTTAGCCAATTTGACTTGCCGATGGTGAGTGACAGCATTAGCGGATACGCTGGCCCGCTTGCCGGTGTCCTTGCCGGAATGGATTGGGCGGCAGCGCGCGGCTTTTCGCATCTTGTCTCTGTAGCCGCAGATAGCCCCTATTTCCCACCTCGGCTGGTGACCGGTTTGCAATATGCTTGCGAGGTTTCGGGGGATCGTATGGCGATGGTCAACAGCCCCCGTGATGAAGGTGGATTTTTCCGTCAACCGACCTTTGCGCTCTATGATATTTCGTTGCGTGACGACTTGCGCGATGCTTTGCAAGC
The DNA here is from genome assembly GCA_002366685.1 of Rhodobacterales bacterium UBA3077. Taxonomy (GTDB): domain Bacteria; phylum Pseudomonadota; class Alphaproteobacteria; order Rhodobacterales; family Rhodobacteraceae; genus UBA3077. The sequence continues at coordinate 4,746 of DFBP01000007.1, forward strand.
CGGGCTACGCAAAGTCATCCAGTGGACCGAGCCTCACGGGTGCGCGCGCGTTGTTTTTGAGGGCTTCGGGGACGATCCGTTTTTCAATATTAACACTCCGACCGACATGGCGCAGGCGAAGGCGAGGACATAAAATGCAAATTTACGGGATTACGGGCTGGAAAAATAGCGGCAAAACCACACTGACCGAGCGACTGGTACAGGAAATATCAAGCCGCGGTATCACCGTTTCTACCATCAAACATGCCCACCACAGTGTTGATGTTGACCAGCCGGGCAAAGACAGCTTTCGCCATCGGGCCGCAGGGGCAGGTGAGGTGATTTTGGCGTCGGCTTTTCGCTGGGCGCTGATGCACGAGCTTAAAGGGGAAGTCGAGCCAACGGTGGCGCAGTTGCTGGCAAAGCTAAGCCCGGTGGATATTGTGCTGATCGAAGGTTTCAAACGCAATGACCATGCCAAGATCGAGGCCTCTATCAAGCCCGACCGCCCGTTGATTGCGCTGAATGACCCGAGCATCAAAGCTGTTGCTGGCGGTTATGACCTGCCGGACCTTGATGTACCGGTGCTGGATATCAACAATATCCCCGAGATCGCCGACTTCATCCTCAAGGAGGTTGGCCTTGCCTGATCTTCCACGCCTCTCGAATGACTGCTTCGCGCTGCCGGAAGGCTCCAACTGGACACCGGTTACGGACGCGCTGGCGCATTTGCAGGCCCATATGCATTGCATTGTAGAGGCCGAAACCCTGCCGATAAACGAGGCAGCAGGCCGGGTTTTGGCCAAAGATGCGGTGGCTTTGCGTGCCAACCCGCCCTGTGCGAATGCTGCGGTGGATGGTTATGGCTTCGCTTTTGCATCGCTCAGCGAAGGCGCTTCACAAGCCCTGCATTTGGCTGCGGGCCGCTCGGCGGCGGGAGTCCCGTTTGGCCGCGCTTTGCCTGAAGGGCAGGCCGTGCGGATTCTGACCGGGGCGTCTTTACCCGAAGGCGTAGATACGGTGATCATGCAGGAAGATGTAAGGGTCGACTCGGGCATATTGCATTTTGAGTCCGGCCTGAAACCGGCGGCAAATTGCCGGAAGAAGGGCGAAGATGTGGACGCGGGTGCGGTGGCGCTGCAAGCCGGTGTGGCCCTCGGTTCACAACAGCTCGGGCTGCTGGTTGCGCTCGGGGTTTCCGAGGTGAGCGTTTACCGCCGCCTGCGCGTGGGTGTGCTTTCAACGGGTGACGAGCTTCGAGAGCCGGGTCAAACCGCCAACGAGCACGAGATATTTGACGCCAACCGCCCTATGTTACTCGAGCAACTGCGCGCTTGGGGCTTTGAGCCGGTAGACCTTGGTGTGGCCGCCGACGACCGCGCGGTTGTTGAGGCCGCATTGGATAACGCTGTGACGCGCTGTGATGCGCTGCTGACTTCGGGCGGTGCTTCGGCTGGCGACGAAGACCATATGTCAGCGATTTTGGAGGCGAAGGGCAACCTGAA
>DFBP01000007.1:6373-7721 GCA_002366685.1 Rhodobacterales bacterium UBA3077
GAGTATTTGCGGGCGCGGCGCTTACCGGATGGTTCGGTTGAGGTGTTTGCCTCGGAGGGCTCCGGCCGAATTTCAGGGCTATCCTGGGCCGATGGATTGGTCGAATTGCCGGATCAGGCTATGACCGTCACTAAAGGGGATTTGGTGAAATATTATCCGTTTTCTGCGGTTTAGGCTCACCCAAACATCCCGCTCACTCGCCCCAAAAGCATAAACGTACGCCCTGTGCGCGTGTCGGCCAGCTTCTCGATCTGCTCATTTGTCCCTTCGCGGCAAAACTCCCGCAGGATGATATCAAACTGGCGCTGAAAATGCAGGGCCGCATCGCGGAATATCGGGTCTGAGCGCATGCGTGAGCGGACTTTGGCAATGGCGGTTGGGTCGTGTATGCCTCCGACAGCGGTGACTTCCTCACCGCGCGCGCCTTTGGCAAAGCTGCGCCACAGGGCTGCGGGGCCAATCTCGGGAGACAGGTCATCGGTATATATACCGTCTTGCGAGAGCAGGTTCATGATATCTTCGGCCGCCCGCAGGCATTGTGACGTGTTCCGGTGACCCATCGCAATCCGCAAAGCACGAAATCCGTCTTTGTCCTTTTCGTCGGTCGGGAAGTTGAGGGCGTGCAAAAGCTCGTCCCAGTTCAAATTCTCAGCAGGGCTGGCGGCGATCGAAGGATCAGATTCTTCTTCATTTGAGCCCGCCCCCGCTGCATTTGCATCCGCGACTTGCGCTTGAAGCATGGCCACCAGCGTTTTTTCAACCTGCTGCATCTGGGCGCTCAAACTTGCCAGCTTGGCATTTGTCTCCGAGCCGCTTCGGCTCGCGGGTGTAATTCTGGCTGCCGGGTTTCCGGACGGGCCAGCCTGAAAGCGTTTCAACGCCGAAGCAAGGGCGCGTGCTTCCCGCTGCACTTCTGCAACACGGCGCAATAGCAGCACAGCTATCCAAACCAAAGCAATTGGCAACAGGGCCGCAAACACAAACAACATAACTTCAAGCGATACGGGCCCTTGCGGCTCTACACCCTCGCCAATCAATCCAAAGTATCCCGCGCCATAGGCAGCAAGGCCCGCTATCCACAACAGGCTGAAAATAGTGGCAAAAAGGGGTTCTTTCCCCTCTATTGCGCTCGGGCCAAAATTGCCGCCAAGCCTGTCCATCGGATGATGCCTCCCGCGGGTTAGATGAATTTAACGCTGAGGACCTCGTAACTGCGCACGCCACCCGGGGTGCGCACCTCAACGCTATCGCCTTCTTCTTTTCCAATCAATGCCCTTGCCAGCGGTGACTGGATGTTGAGCAAATTGGCGTCGATATTTGCTTCGTGCTGCCCGACGATCTGATAAGT
>DFBP01000007.1:7830-8743 GCA_002366685.1 Rhodobacterales bacterium UBA3077
TTTTCCGACAGATCACCATGCGCGCGCGCCTCGGCAATATCTTTGATCACAGCCGGGCGACGCACGGTTTTCAGCGACTTGAGCTCTGAATCCAGCCGGGCGTATCCGGCGGCGGTAAGTGGGAATTTTTCCACGGTACTACTCCATCATTCACCCTGTTCGTTGATTTCGCAGGGCTTAAGCCGCAAATCTTATGGTCCGAGCAGGAAATCAGCAAGAGATAGTTGAATTGACAACCCAAAACCCATCGCTTTTCGGCGATTTGACGCCGTGTTAGGATTGACGCGGCTGCCTTGCACTGCAATAAATTGTGCAACGCAGTATTGGGGGGAAATATGGCCGAAATTGAACGCGAAGCGATGGATTATGATGTAGTGATTGTCGGGGCGGGGCCGGCAGGGCTTTCGGCTGCAATCCGCCTCAAGCAGCTTGACGCTGATCTCAATGTCGTGGTGCTGGAAAAAGGCTCCGAAGTGGGCGCGCATATTCTTTCCGGCGCGGTGCTGGATACTTGCGGGTTGGACGCGCTGATCCCTGACTGGGCCGAGCGCGGTGCGCCGATCAAGACCAAGGTAAAAAAAGACCGGTTTTTAATGTTGGGGCAGGGCGGGGGACTTCGTATTCCGAACTTCCTGATGCCACCTTTGATGAACAATCACGGCAAATATATTGTATCCATGGGGAACGTGACCCGCTGGATGGGGGAACAAGCCGAAGCGCTGGGCGTGGAGATTTTCCCCGGTATGGCGTGTTCCGAGCTGGTTTACGGCGAAGATGGTGCGCTGAGCGGTGTGGTTGCCGGTGAATTCGGGCTCAACCCCGATGGCACGCAGGGGCCATCTTATGAGCCGGGCATGGTATTGAACGGCAAATATGTATTTCTGTCCGAAGGCGCGCGCGGGTCGCTTTCCAA
>DFBP01000262.1:0-791 GCA_002366685.1 Rhodobacterales bacterium UBA3077
TTGCGATGATCTTTTTCATTTTATAATCCTTCTTCTAGTTACTTTTCAAAACAACCCTGTGTTTTTGTGTCGGGCTGAATGGGATTACCATTCTGTTAATTTAACACAATTATCAAGTTAAAACTTTCTAGAACCAAAGTCGAAATGCTTAAACAAGCATTGATCCACTAGAAACGAACGGATTTTGGACTTTTTATTGTGCCAGCATGCAGCTTCATTCCGGCATGCCTAAGTCATATAGCTCCACCAACTGCCCAAGCAAAAGGGCGCCGCAGCGCCCAGATTCTTGCTGTAAGAAGTAAGACCTTCGGTCTGCCTTATTCTATTTCCATTATTTCTTCTTCTTCATTGTCCGAAGTGAGCGCGAGCGCCAGCACTGCGACAATCACCAACGGGATCAGCCACGCGCCGGAGCCACCCATGCGGGCGGGTTCTTCGATCATTACCACTTCTGGCGCAACGTAAGTCACGTTACCGGCAAAAGCGGCGGTTGCGCTCAGCAGAGCGGCGGTGGTAGCTAAAAATGATTTCATCGGTTTCGTCCCTATATTTATTAAACTATGCAGCTGTAGGCATTTTCCCAAGCCATAACTCCATCAATATCGCGCCATAATTCCAATTTTGCAAGAAGTATTGCACCAAATGACCACAGGGCAATGGAGCGCCTCGTGCCGTCGGAACTGCCGAGTTTAACCATGTCATTTCAAGGGAAAGAAAAATCGGGCGCCGTAGCGCCCGATTTCGTTCCTATCCAAACCTAAAAAAGCACAACATTGGTGGTGCTACTTTAG
>DFBP01000262.1:799-1092 GCA_002366685.1 Rhodobacterales bacterium UBA3077
GGTGGTGGTGGTAGATCGTCATCCTCCTCGTCGCTGTCTGAGGTCAATGCCAGTGCCAGCACAGCCACGATTACGAGTGGGATGAGCCATGCGCCGGATCCACCCATGCGGGCCGGTTCCTCAATGGCAACCACTTCCGGTGCAACATAGGCAATATTGCCAGCAAAAGCTGTGGTTGCGGCAACAAGTGCCACAGCTGTTGTTAATAGTAGTCTCATTTCCAAATTCCTTTTAAATTTAGACCATTAGCGACCGTCCAGCAAAATTCGAACGGTCAACCAGGCAATAATGAA
>DFBP01000262.1:1145-2524 GCA_002366685.1 Rhodobacterales bacterium UBA3077
CTAAATCAGCAAAACTTGAGTGCCGACCTTTGCAAGTCCGAACATAACCTCGATGTCTTCGTTATAAAGGCCGATGCAACCATTGGACGCTTGCCGCCCGATTTTCCGCGTATCGTTGTTTCCGTGAATGCGGTAATATTGCCAACCGAGGTATAGCGCATGTGTTCCCAAAGGGTTTTGCGGGCCTGGGCCTACATAGGTAGGCAGATCGGGGTCACGTGCCAGCATATTGGGTGTCGGGCGCCATTCGGGTCCGTCAACTTTGCGCACAACGGTGGTACGACCCCGTCGGGTGAGTTGCTCTGTTAGCGGCACTGCGATTGGATAAATATTGTAAGTATCGCCATCTTCCGACCAATAGTGTAAAACTCTGCCGATCGTATCAACAAGAATAATACCGTTGCGCCGGTTGCTGAAATAGTCTTCCCAACGCTTGGTCACAAACGAAAATGATACATATTGAGGCCCGGTTGTCTCGGTGGCAGGGGCGGCCTGCGCACGCAGGATTGCCGGAGATAGTACCGGCGCCAATGTTCCGGCGGCCAACAGGGTTTTTCCGAAGTGGCGACGGGAAATAATTTTGCGGTTTTCGACCATTATTCAGACTCGAATTGCTAAAGAAGAACCGCACACTATTATGCCTATCCCGAAATTGCAATTCACATCGCTGTCACAGCCAAGGGAAGGTGTTTGAATCCTGAACAGAATCGCGCTAAGAGGCTGAACGACATTTTTTCGGAGTTCATTTATGGTTCGCATTGTAGCTTTGTTATTGGCGGCGGCTTTGGGCCTTTCGGCCTGCACAACCACCCCGACCCCGGGTGTGGTGCGTATTACCGCGGGACAAGCCAATTCGATTCGGCTAAACCAGCTTGATCTGGTCAATACTGTGCGCGCGCAAGCGGGCGTGCCGCCGCTAACGCTTTCTGCCCAGCTTTCTGCCGCTGCCGACACCCATGCGCTCGATATCGCCCAGCAACTCAGAGCCTGGAATTTCGGCTCCGACCGTTCCTCTCCGCAAGCCCGCGCCGAGCGCGCCGGCTTTGTCGGGTTGGTGACCGGCGAAGATGTTGCCGAAACCTTTATGAGCAATATCGAGATTTTCCAAATTTGGGCCGCAGACCCGCGAGCACGGCAGGCAATGATTGACCCAACCTCCACGCATATGGGGCTGGGCTGGCATCAGGAAGTCAGTGGCAAGATCTGGTGGGTTATGGATATTGGTGCCGCAACGGCGCCGGTTCTGGTGGCTACGGCTGGATCACTATAAGCGCCCCGTCGGGCACAAGCTGCCAAATCTCCTCGACATGACGATCAGAAACCGCGATGCATCCGGCCGTCCAGTCGTTTTTCTGGCGTGGATGCCCTAGCCCGCCGTG